>CAZSOG010000307.1:0-6412 GCA_964607555.1 uncultured Pirellulaceae bacterium
GTTTGGACCCCCGCGTGCTGGCCATCGTGCGGCATTTTGTCGACACGGAAAAACCGATCGCGGCCATCTGCCACGGTGTCCAGCTGCTGAGCGTGGTGGGTGGCGTGCGTGGCCGCGCCTGCAGTTGCTACCCGACGGTTGGGCCGGAAGTGGAGTTGGGTGGCGGGACATTCGTGCCGCCCACCGATCGATTCGATAACGCCGTGACCGACGGTAATCTGGTGACCGCGCCCGCCTGGCCTGCCCACCCCGCCTGGATACGGCAATTTCTGGACCTGCTGGGCACCGAAATCACGCCTTGATTAGCGTGTAACAAGTATATGATACAGTGACCTGTAAGTGTCCTTTATCGCCCGGCCCGCCGCGGAGCGGCGGGCCGGGCGGTTCCAGGTAAAAGGCGAGCGCGGAACCACCTGTTTTACGAAGCTATTCCTGGTCGCGACGCATCGCCAGCGATCCCCGTCGTTTACGCCACGGATCCATCGAAACGTGGTGCCGTCCCATTCGACCCCATTCGACCGTTACAGGGATTCTCGTCCCGGGGTTGGGGGAGACGACGGACGGGACGCACTGGGTCGTTTGGACTGCGTCCCGGATCCGCCGGAGAACTCTCCACGAAACGCCCTAATGTGGCGGTCGATGCGCCGGGCACGCCCGTCCTGCGTACCACCCGTGCCGGTGCCGCACATGCGCGGTCCCAGGTCATGCAACCATCCGCAGTTCGCGACTGAACCGATACACGCCCTCGAGAAACTCGTCGAAGATTCGTTGATCCAATGCCGACGCCGACTGGGCCTCGGGATGGAACTGAGTGCCAAAGGCGAACCAGTCCGGCACCTGGCTCTCAATCGCCTCGACCACACCGTCAGGACAGCGGGCCGTGGCCGCGAACCCGGGTGCCACTTCATCAATCGCCATGTGATGCATGCTGTTGACGCGGATTTCCCCGTCCCCATAAACACGCTCCATCAGGGAGCCGGGGACCACTTCAAGGCTGTGCCGGTGCCCCGGGTCTTGCGGGTCCTTGTGCGGCAGCGCGGTCGGCATGTCCTCGGCGATATGCAAAAACAAATTGCCGCCTTGCTGGACATTCATCAGCTGCATGCCGACACCGATCCCAAAGACGGGCATGTGCCGCTGCGCGATGCAGTTCATGAGCAAACGATCCGCGACTTCGCGACGCGGTGCCAAGTAGCGTACGCTCGGGTGTAACATGAACCCGTCGCGACGCGGGTCGAGATCCTGTCCCCCCACGAAAACGAATCCCTGGAGCGTGTCGAGCAGACATTCGATGTCCTCTTGATCATCGAACGGGGGCAGCAAGACCGGTAGGCCACCCGCCCGCAATATGCAATCGTAATATCCGGCGGCGACGAACGTGTACGCCGGCGCGTCGTTTCTGGCGGGACGGAAGTCGGCATTGAGTCCAATCTTTGGCTTGCAGTGCATCCTGGATACTCCCTTACAGCACATGGGTCGTGAAATGGAATGGCAAGCGTACGGACATGGGACCGTCGGACGCGCTGGCCCAAAACGGTATCACCAAGCGGGAAAGAGGCAGCAGTGGCCGGCGCGGAAGCGCCTTGGCTGTCAGGACCGGCAGAGCGATCCCGAGCGAACCCAGCATGGACCGCGACCGGGTCGCGTCCGGTGAGTCGTTACGCGCAGCGTCCTGAACTTCCTGCTGCACACGCCGGATGGTTGTTTGGCCGGACCGCATGAGCGACATCCCTATCGCCTCGTTACGAACATGTCCTTACGTTGTCGCCCGCAGTTACCGATTGGCGGGCCGATGAATTGCGTGCGAATTTACCCGCCGGCCACGCCCGCCGCAAGCAACTCGCAATATTTTGTGGTCACTGTGCCAACTTGCGGCACAACTTGCGCAAGCACTTGCATGCTAGCACTTTATGCTAGCACTTTATCCACGGCACCGGCGCAAGACGATCAAGCGGCACGCGTCCGCCGGATCCGGTAATCACGACAAAGAATTGGGGGCTGCGCCACGGTATCAAGGTGGGCGAATGGCAATCCGCGACACCACACATCGACTCGACGCGCAACAAAACTCACGGCAGTGACTGCGAGTTTTTATACAGGCCAGTATCAAGGCCCGTCACAAAATGGCTCCGGCAGCACAAATAGCCGCGTTCGCGGCGGTTGTAGACGTCCACCGTACGGGGATCATCGACGCTTGTCGGTACCGTTGGGTGCGATAGTGGTCTCAAAACGGCCTTGGGCCGGCGTCCACGGCTTTACGAAACGGCTTGGCGCCGATATGGTATGGACTTGGTTCCAGCCCCGGGGTTTGCGACGCGTAGCGAAGGGTCTTATGCGGTACGAAAACGTATGTATTGAAGCATTCGGCTACACTTTGCCGGGTGAGATTGTCACGAGCGAAGAGATCGAACAACGTCTCGAGCCGTTATATGAGCGGCTGCGTCTGCCCGAAGGGCGTCTGGAGCTGATGACCGGCATTAACGCACGACGTTTTTTTGAACCGGGCACGCTGCCGGGCGACAAGAGTGTTGAAAGCGGCGAAAAGGCCATTCTCGCCGCCGGTGTTGATCGGCTCCAAATTGGTGCTCTGATCCATGGTAGTGTCTGTCGCGACTACCTGGAGCCGGCCACGGCCAGCCGCGTGCATCATGAACTTGGGTTGTCGCCGCGCTGTCTGGTCCACGATGTGTCCAACGCGTGCCTGGGGCTGCTTGACGGCATCGTCCACGTCGCCAATATGATCGAGCTTGGCCAGATTCGAGCTGGTTTGGTCGTCGGTACGGAGATGGCGCGCCCGCTGGTCGAACACACAATCGCGTCCCTGAACCGGGCCACCGAATTGACACGTGGGCAGATCAAGCCGGCCGTGGCGTCGTTGACGATCGGATCGGGCAGCTGTGCCGTCCTGCTGACCGACCGGCAGCTTAGCCGTACCGATAATCGGCTGGTGGCAGCTGCCGTGCGCGCCCACACCCAGCACAACGCGTTGTGCCAGAGTGGTTCGGATGAAGCGGTCGGACACGGCATGCAGCCGCTGATGGACACGAACTCCGAAAAACTCATGCATGAGGGAATTGAAACCGGCGCGGAAACCTTTCCCGAGTTTCTGGCCGAAGCGGATTGGACCCGCGACCAGATCGGACGGACGTTCTGTCACCAGGTCGGACTGACGCATCGCCGGCTAATGCTGGAGGCGCTGCGGCTCGATCCACAACGTGATTTCGCCACGGTGGACTGGCTTGGGAATACCGGGTCCGTGGCGCTGCCGATGACGCTGGCCATTGCCTTGGAGCGTGGCGTCGTCCGAGCCGGGGACCGTATCGGCATGTTGGGCATTGGCTCCGGGATCAACTGCTTGATGCTCGGCGCGGCGTGGCAACATTCCTTGGTCCGATCCGAGCTACCCGCGGGTCCGACCTGGCAGGGTGCCGCGGAACGCAACGCGGATCCCGTCGCCACCGAGGCGTGAGCGCGCGGTAAGAAGTCGTCAACGCTAACCCGGATTGTTCATGAGCGATCTGCTGCGGCGCCGCAATTCGGCCATCTGCCGCGTCAAAGGACAATTCGTCCGTGCTCACGTATTAACAATATGTTCCGCAGACGAATTGCCCTTTTCCTTGCATCTGCCTCGACTTACGACTCCTCGCGACGAACTTCATGAATAAGCTGGGCTAACCCGTGCCAATCCCGCCCACACCGCTCCCCTCTCGCGGCGAAGCCGCTTGGTTCAGCATTACCGGTAATAAGGCTTTGCCTGATGGTGGAGCAGGGTTTTGTCTGATGACAATGTTCTCGTCGAACGATCACAATAACTCGATAGATCATGAGGGTTGTGTCTGGGCCCGGAGGATTGTGCGTGAACGTCGGCAGTACGGGCTCTTGAATGTCTGGTTTCATATTTACGTGGTAACAACCGCATTCGATTCGGTCTGCGAACCTCTGATTGAGGGAGGGAAAAAAACGAAAAACGTCGAGTTCGAAGTGTTTGGTTTTGACGCGGAGCTCGTGTTGGCTTGTTTGTGCCCCGGCTTCGCGCGAAGGTGAGTGAGTATCCTATCGGCTCAAAGAAAGGGTTAAGAAAATGCGGAGCAAAACCCTGCGATTCATTGTTATCGTTGGCATGGTACAGTTCCTTGCCAGCGCAGCCAGGGCGGATGTCCCCGCCCCACCGGTCAATCAGGTAATCGGTTTCAAAGACGTCTCGCTTGGCGACCTGACGGAAGCAGACTGCCGTGTTTGTCACGCCAGTGGTGTTCCTGACCGCCACCATAATCTGGTCAGCAAGACGATTCCTTCGGGCTCAATTGTTCCCTATCCTGATTCCGACGGTGACGGTGTCGCGGACACCAGTTATGTGTGCTTGAGCTGCCATGATCAAAACTTCACGGTAGTGCGAGATTGCACGGCGTGTCATAACGGGAGTAGTCCCCATCACACGACGCCAGATGCGCAGGCGCGTCACTGTGTGGCATGCCATGGCGATGTCGTGGACAATTACGACGATGGCCATTATGTGCCGTCCTATACACCGTCACTGGTGACACCATCTCCCAGTGATGGCAATGGTTTGCCCTTGAACAGTCGCGGTAATGGTGCCGGCGCCTGCACCTATTGCCATGACGAGGACGGCCTTTCACCACCGGTCATCCTGGAAAACAAGGATCTCCACCACAATACGGGCCTTACAGACGGACACTGTAATTGGTGCCACGATTTTGGCGGAGCTCCGGACGAACGTATCCGCGCGTGCGAACAATGTCATGGCCCGGATTCATTGCACAATATCCAGGCGGATTCACCGAACACGGGAAACGTCGGAACCATCGTCGTGGGCGGCGAGGATGCCGGCTACGGTCACGTGGGAAGAGATGGCGGTCCTGGCGATAGCGACTGTTGGGGCTGCCACGGTTTCGCCTTTTCCGCCGCGCCCCGATCCGGCCCGGTCATCCCGTCGATCGACGGTTTGGACATAACGGCCATGAAGGCTGGGTCCGACACGACCGTGATTGTCAGCGGCTCGGGATTCACGAATACGGCGGGCGCTCTCCAGTTTGAGTCGCGTGTTAAGTTGACCGCTGCCGACGGGAGCTCGCTGACCTTGACTCCCGACGCGATCTTGCAGGAGGCCATGATAGTCACGATCCCGGGTACGACGGCTCCCGGCAACTATGATATCCAGGCGGTCAAGGCCCAGTTCACCAGTAACCCGGCGGTCATCAGCGTTACTCCGAAGGTGGTCATCACGGATGCCACTGCCGACGGTCCAACGGTGACCATCAAGGGTAGCGGCTTCGGGCGTTACGCGGCGGGCTCAGGCACGTTCGTCACGGGGTCAAGCAAGACCGTGACGGGAACGATTGTCTCTTGGGAGGACACCATGATCGTGGCGGAGTTTGGCTCGACTCCCACTGAAGTCACGGTCAGCTCGGTATTCGGTACGGATACGTCCACGGTGGGCGGTAATGGCGGCAGCAACAACTGGACGGTGAGGATCCCCTTTGTGGGCGCGACGGAGATGCAGGTAGCGTTCTCGCCACACGACGGGATTCTGCTGGTGGACGAGCAGGTCGACGGCCAGCGCCTCATGGGGATTGGCATGCAACTGGACAACGGTTTGATCTTCTGGTTCGACAGCATGGGATCGATCTTCTACGGCATCGTGGATCGCGATGCGCGAACGATGCAGGGGATCGTGTTCAACTTCCAGGGAATCGACAGCGTCTGGTATGCTGAACAGTAACGGCAGCGGTGGCGAGAAATAATCATGAAGTCGAAACTGTGTATTCTGACAATGACCTTTTTTGGGGCCCTGGCCGGCTTGACGCAGGCTCGTGATAAACTGGTGATTGTTGGGTTCAGACAGAAGCCCGGCACCTCTGAAAGAACGCTCATCCGGAAGGCTCAAGGCAGCATCAAACGCAGGTATAAACTGATCCCGGCCATAGCGGCCAGTCTGCCCGAGGAGAGAATCGAGGAACTGAAGAGAAATAGCAAGATCGCTTACGTTGAAGAAAATGCGACCTATGCGGCGGCTGCGACGCAGCACGCTGACGAGTACGAGAATTCATGGGGCGTGCGGCACATTTTTGCCGATCTTGCGCACGCCAGCGGCAACAAAGGAAGTGGCGTTCGAATCGCGATCCTGGATACTGGAATAGACTACAACCACGAAGATCTGGATGACAACTACCAGGGGGGACACAATTTTGTGTTTGGTGATGATGATCCGTTCGATGACAGCTTCAACAGCCACGGCACGCACATGGCCGGCATTATTGCCGCGGAGGAGAACGGCGTTGGAGTAGTCGGTGTGGCCCCTGAAGCCGACGTGTTTGCCGTCAAGGTGCTGGATGGAGCTGGATGCTACGTTCCAAAATAAATGAGACGGTTTTCTCGCATTATTTGAGATTGT
>CAZSOG010000308.1:0-6396 GCA_964607555.1 uncultured Pirellulaceae bacterium
ACAACGGCCCTGGGATCATGAAAAAGCAGATCCCGCTGATTTTTGGCAAGCTACTGTATGGCTCCAAGTTCCATCGCTTGCGCATGAGTCGCGGCCAGCAGGGCATTGGCATCAGCGCGGCGGGCATGTATGGGATGTTGACGACGGGGCGGCCGGTCAAGATTGTATCGAAGCTGTCATTGCGCAAACCGGCGCACTATTACGAGCTGCAAATCGACACCAAGAAGAACAAGCCGGAGATTCTCAATGGGCGTGGCGAGGGGTTGGATATTCCACCCGGCGAGAATGGCCGCAATTACATGAAGCGGCACCGGATCGCATGGACGGCCTATTACGAAACGGACGGCGAGAGCGCAGCGAAGGAGGTGCGGAGCGGAACGCGCGTGACGATCGAATTAGAGGCGAAGTACCAGCGCGGTCGCGGAAGTGTCGATGAGTATTTGATGCAGACCGCGATCGCGAACCCTCATGTCACCCTTCACTATACCGATCCGGATGGCGCGGCACATTGTTATGCACGTTCCACCAACGAGCTGCCGGACGAACCGAAAGAGATCAAGCCACATCCCTACGGTGTCGAGTTGGGCCGGTTGGTCACGATGTTGAAAGACGCGAAGTCGACCACGATTTCGCAGTTCTTGACGACGTCGTTTTCTCGTGTCAGTCCGGCGGTCGCGCGGCGCATTTGCGAGGCGGCGGGGGTCAGCACTCGAGCGTCCACGCGACGCATCGGCCGAGAAGAAGCCGACTCGCTGTATAAAGCGATCCAGCAAACGAAGATCAAGGCGCCGTCCACCGATTGCATTAGCCCGATTGGTGAGGAACTCTTATTGCAAGGGTTGTACCGCGTGGTCCCTGGCGAATTCTACTGTGCGACGACACGACCGCCGTCGGTCTATCGGGGCAATCCATTCCAGATCGAGGTGGCCTTGGCCTATGGCGGCACGACCGCCGTCCAGAAAGTCTCGCACGAACTGTTGTTTGAGTTGCTTCGGCAGTCCGACGCGCGCACGCTACGTCAGTTCCTGATCACGACATTTGACGGGCTCGGTGCCGACGCGGCGGACAAGATCATTGGCGAGGCCAAGCTGGGACGCCGATTATCGCCCGCCAAATTGTCCGGCGAATCGGTCGAGTTGCTCCATCATGCGATGCGTCATGTGAACATATCCGAGGGCCAGAGCATGCAGGTGCTGCGGTACGCCAACCGCGTGCCGCTACAGTTCAAACAGCGGGACTGCGCGATCACCGAGGCGGTGGTCAACACCAATTGGCGTTCTTACGGTCTAAGTCAATCGCGTGGTGCCCTGCCAAGCGGACCGATCAGCCTGATGGTTCACATCGCGAGCGTGTGGGTCCCGTTCACGAGCGAGTCGAAGGAGGCGATCGCCGGCTACCCCGAGATTCAGCGCGAGCTCCGACTTGGTTTGCAAGCTGTGGGCCGCAAGCTGGGTATGTACCTGCGGCGCCGCAAACGCGTTAAACAGGAGGGCGAGCGACGCAATATTTTTCTTCGGTACCTGGGCGAAGTGGCGCGGGCGGTGAGTGAGATTAACGGCGCCGATGCCGAACAGCTGTATGGGCAGTTGCTGGAGGTAGCCAAGCGCAAGACCGCCGAGGCCGACTCCCGTTTCGATGAACGCGGTCGGCGCGTCGATCCCAGTAACGCGAATTATGGGGATAACGTGTTGATCGTCGAACCGGACCCCGAACAATTGTTGGCCGCCCATGGCGCGGCGCGGGATCCTCAAAAGACCCTGTTCTAGAAGCGAAGAACTTGCATCCTTGGACGCTTTGATTTTTTAGTTTCTTTCCTCGCTTGCATCGAGACCCTACCGATGGCCAAGAAAGCACGTTCGCGACCGAAGGCGCCCGCGCGCCCGGCGCCCAAAGCAACTCTAACCGCCAAGGACGAACGGACGCTCAATGCGCTCCGTTCGGTGGCCGACGGTGTCGTGACAACGGCCCAACGAGGACGCGCGCCGCATTTGGATATTCCCTCGCGATCGCTGAGCAACGTGCGCTACAACAAGACCAAGCGGTTCATCGAGATGGGCAGCGGAACGAATCGGCGCGAGTTGTTCAATTTGTCCCAGGCCAAGAGCTATATGCAGACCGTGCTGGTCGGCAGCGGTTGCAAACGATTGATCGAACAGGGCAAGACCACCAGCATCCGAGGTCTGTTCTACTTGCTCAAACATACGATTGAAGGAACGAAGGAAGAGACGTTTGAGCAGCAGTCCGATTGTGACCCGGTGATTGAGGATGTTGAGGTGGCGCTCAGCGCGATGCGCGAAGAACTGCATTTGTACGCCAAGAACGCGGGGGCCATGGTCGGCCCGATCACGCTCGTTGACAGCGGCGATGAGATCGATTGCGCGCGCATGGGGTCGGGCGGATACAGCATCCCGTCGATTGTCGAGCCGGACATTGTGCAGTTCAAACAGAACACGGCCGAATTCGTCCTGCATGTCGAAAAGGACACGGTTTGGCGACGTTTCAACGAGGACAAATTCTGGCGTGCGCATAACTGCATTTTGACCCATGGCGGCGGCCAGCCCCCACGTGGCGTGCGCCGCCTGCTGAACCGCCTGCACAACGAATTGAAACTGCCCGTGTACTGCCTGCTGGATAACGATCCATGGGGGTACTACATCTACAGCGTGATCAAACAGGGTTCGATCAACCTGGCCTACGAGTCGAAACGTATGGCCATCCCCGACGCGCGGTACATCGGTTTGCGCAGCAGTGACTTTACTCGTTGTGAGCTATCACCCAGCGTCACGATCGACCTGAAGGAGACGGACATCAAACGTGCCAAACAGATTGCCAAGTACCCGTGGTTCGAAAAGAAAACGGCGTGGCAAAAAGAGATCGCGCTGATGCTCAAGAACGGCTTCAAGCTGGAGGTCGAGGCGCTGATCAGCAAAGACATCAGCTACGTCACGGAAGTCTATGTTCCCGAGCGTTTGGCAGACCAGGATTTCTTGGACTGACGGGAGAGACGGCCACGGATCAACACGAATCGTACCGGGATAAAAAAACGCCTCGAAGCGTCGCTTCGAGGCGTTTCTCATATCAGTTCAGTCCGTTGCCGGCACTTCCCGCGACGCCGGCCGATTCACCTGAATCACTGGCGACTCATCGAATCCGCTTTTTCATTATGATAGGCGGGATTCGCCGCGGCGCGGCGTACCGCTTCGGAAGCAAGTCGCATCGCCAACTGAATCTGTTGCGGCTGGAAATAGGGTTCGGTCATGCCGTTGATGTGTTTGACACCGATCTTGTTCACAAGCTGATCCCAGGTGAGTCCGTCGGTGAAGTGCCATGCGGCAGCTTGTGCCACGGCCTGGCTTACGCTTCCGGTGGCCAGCATCTTGCAGACTTCGATCACTTCTGGTTTCTGCGTGAACGTCTCGATGGGGACGAGTTTGTATTTCATCTGCGGGCGTGGATCCGGCTTGCCATGTTCGAGGCAAACGGTCGGCAGCTTGAACTTACGAACTTTGCCGGGATCCAAGTTAAAGAACCCGCCGCCGCCGAAGCCGCCACCGCCGAGGCCGCCGCCACCAAACCCGCCACCGCCGAGTCCGCCGCCGCCGCCGCCGCCGAAGCCGCCGCCAAGACCGTGGCCGCCACCGCCGCCGAGGCCACCGCCACCGAAGCCGCCGCCCCCGAGACCGCCGCCGCCGAGGCCGCCGCCACCAAACCCGCCCCCGCCTCCGCCACCAAGCCCAATTTGGCCGAGCACGGGCACGCCCGCAAACGCCTCGGGTAATTGGACGCGAACCGGACCGTCCGATTTGTTTTCAATCAAGACAGTGGCCGATTTCGAGTTCTTGGGAATGACCTTCACATCGAGGGCCCCCGACGCCATGGCCGCGAATAGCTCGACTGTCTTGACCTTGTCGCCGACTTTGTCCTTGGCCACTGACTTGGATCGTCGGGCCGCCGACACGTGTGACGATAGGAGCATGCAGGCTACCGCCAACGCCGCTACCATCGTGAAACGAAAACGGGATTTCAACACCATCGAATCAACTCCTCCAGCCTTCTCTTGTTCCAAAGAAACCGCGGGCGCCCCCGCTACCCACAGGGAAGCAATAGACTGTGTTCACAAGCATGCCTTCAGCATAATCGGCGGCGCTCGAAAAACCAAGAAGTTTTCTCGATAATTTACCAAACAAACCAGAGCCAAGTCCTGCGGAATTAATGACTTAAAGCTGTCGTGGTGGTTTTGCGATTGATGCGTGTCGACCGTCGCCCGCTAGTTGACAGTTGTGTTTCACATCCAGTACACTCCTGGGCTAAGGCAACCTGCGACTCTCCCGCGAGAACCGGCAAGCACGCCCCGGTGGCGATGCTCGCTTACGTGTGACGGATATGGTTCCGATTCCCCGGTTCGCGCTAAGTTCATTTAGCATAAACTCTTACTGAATAAGAAGTTGTTGGACTTGGCTCGCGTTCATCCAGGACATGATTCAGGACGCGACTGAACGAGATGGACCGGATGCTCTCTTTTTTGTCATCCCGCTTCAGCGGGGTGAGTCTAGGTCGCCCGAACCGGGATTGGGCGGTAAGTGCGCCGAACCGCGTCGGTTCGGCGGTTTAATATTAAGTGGATGGGATAAGTGTACGAGGTACGAAGCAACATGTTACGACGATTGATTCGCGCTCGTGGGACACACCTGCTTGGGTGGATTGTCATGATCGCCATGGTAATGGTGGTTACGAGCGTTCTGTGGGCCGGCGAGGACAGCGGTTCGGGGGGGACGGCACAAGCTGCGGCCAATGCGGGCGGCACAAAGTACTTTATTATCTGGCTTGTGGCGTTTATTTCGGCGATCGCGGCGCTGGTGCAGGCCTACCTGTTTTTCAAGTGGATGCTGACCGCCGACGAAGGCAATGAACGGATGGTGGAAATCGCCGGTTACGTCCGCGAGGGCGCGAATGCTTATTTGCGCCAACAATACGTGGTGGTGACCGGTTTTTTCGTGGTCATCGTGTTATTGCTGTCCTATGCCGCGTTCGGCTTGGGCGTGCAAAGTAAGTTCGTGCCGTTCGCGTTCTTGACCGGTGGGTTCTTTTCGGGGCTGGCCGGTTGGTTTGGTATGCGCACCGCAACCCTGGCCAGCAGCCGGACCACCGAGGGGGCGCGGAAATCGCTGAACGAGGGACTTCAAGTCGCCTTTCGGTCGGGAGCCGTCATGGGCTTGACCGTGGTCGGACTTGGCCTGTTGGATATCACCATGTGGTTTGGCCTGCTGTATTGGGTCTGGCCCATGTTGGGTATGGAACCGCTGAGTCTGGAAGAAATCACGGTGACGATGCTCTGCTTCGGCATGGGGGCCAGCAGCCAGGCGTTGTTCGCTCGAGTTGGGGGCGGTATTTTCACCAAAGCCGCGGATGTTGGTGCGGATCTGGTCGGCAAGGTCGAACAGGGGATCCCGGAAGACGATCCGCGTAACCCGGCGACGATCGCTGACAACGTCGGTGACAACGTGGGCGATGTTGCCGGCATGGGTGCCGACCTATACGAATCCTATTGCGGGTCCATTCTGGCCACGGCGGCACTGGGCGTTGCCGCCTATGCGTCGCCGGCACTGGCCCGTATCACGCCTGATCCGGCCAGCCAGTTCCAATGCCAAATGCAGGCGCTGTTCTTGCCGATGGCCATCGCGGGACTCGGGATCATTCTCTCCATCGTTGGTATTTACATGGTGCGTACCGAAGAGGGTGCGACCCAGAAGAACCTGTTGACTGCCTTGGCACGCGGTATCAACCTGTCGTGTGGCTTGATTATCGTTGCCTCGGTGCTCTTGGGGTGGTGGCTCATGCCGCGCACCGAAGGCACGATGCTGGGCCCGATTCCCGGCGTGACGATCAGTATTATTGTTGGCCTGGCAGCGGGTTGGTTGATCGGCAAATGGACTGAGTATTCGACGAGTGACGAGTTCGGTCCGACGAAGAATCTAGCCGATCAGGCGACAACGGGCCCCGCGACGCTGATCATTGCTGGAATCGCCGATGGCATGGCAAGCGTTTGGTTCCCGGTTCTCGTCGTGTGTGCGGGCATGTTGGCGGCCTTTGGTTTTGCCGCGGGCTGGAACTTCACCGACGTCAATTTCTATGCGTTGGGTCTTTACGGTGTCGGCATCGCCGCCGTCGGCATGTTGAGCACGCTCGGGATCACGTTGGCGACCGACGCATACGGCCCGATCGCCGATAATGCGGGCGGCAACGCCGAGATGGCTGGACTGGACCCGGTGGTCCGGAAACGGACCGATGCGTTGGACAGCTTGGGGAACACGACGGCCGCCACCGGCAAGGGGTTTGCCATCGGCTCGGCCGCGCTCACGGCCTTGGCATTGTTGGCCGCCTATGTGGAAGAGGTCC
>CAZSOG010000309.1:0-6377 GCA_964607555.1 uncultured Pirellulaceae bacterium
GGGGGGGGGGGGGGGGTTTGGGCGGCGGCCCCACCCCCGTTTACTGGGTCACCCGGATCTGCGGGAACCCGGGACCTCGAACGCCAAGCCCCATTGGCGTCTCGCAGATTCGTTGTACAATGGATATATGCGTGTCTGGCGGGGTTCCCCTGTTCGCTTGATTGGGACCGCTGCCACGAGTTAGCGGCACGCGCATCGGCGGCGATCTATGCGATAGGAGGCAATTTGCCATGAACTCTCCGCAAGGTCCTTTCCACCGCCTGGCTTTGGGCGTGGTGATTCTTGGGGCGTTGGGCTTTGGGATCGTCACGGCCGGCGAACCGCCCGCGCTCAACCCATTTGGTCCCAAGGCCGCGGTACGCGAAGATGCGATCCCGGGCTACGTCGAGCTGTCTGACGGCACCATATACACCGGGCATGTCTACCTGACCCGCGACACGCGTCTGAAGATCTACGACGAGTCACTCAAGCGTCAACGCCTGGTGCCACTGAATCGGGTCACGCAGATCGATTGCGAGGTGGAACGCGAATGGATGGAAAAGGAGTGGCGGTTTCGTGAAAACGCGAATGATCGCAAGGTCTACACGGGACGAAAATACCCGGCCCGCGTTTATGTTCACTCGATTCGTTTGCAGGACGGCCGGAAAATTCGCGGTCCCCTGTCGGGAATTGTCTACGTGCAACACGCCGGCGCGTCTCCGAAACACTTCCTTTTGCAAAAACGCCAAAAGGGGCCCATGGGGACCACTTTGAAGTCACTGGTCTATGTGAAAACCATCCATCTCGGTCCGGAGGCGTTGAAAAAAGGCGAGAAACTCGCTCTGGAACAGACCGATGGGTGGCATCGAGACTAGCCGAGACTCGGTTTTCTGTTCGAATTGCGGTTGGCAGCGTCGCTGTTTCGTGTTTGAATGACCGCTGGAACCGTCATTTCGACGTACGGAGATTCGATGCCAAGACTGACTTTCTATCCCGGCTATAATGGAATTGTGCTGCTGATTCTCGCGATCATCGCGATCACGCTGGTGGCGGTGTTCTATCGGCAGGCGTACATGGCGCTGCGGCCCGGGCAGTGGTCACTTCTTTTTACACTGCGTCTGCTCGCGATCGGTGTGGTTCTGCTCCTTCTGTTTCGGCCGGTGTTCAGTTTTGAAAAGGAGCGGCAGCACCGCAAGCGTTTGGTATTCTTGCTGGACAATTCGGCCTCCATGGGGGTAGCCGACAACGCGGCCGGCGGCACTCGGTGGCAGCAGGCCCGCGACCAACTCATGGCGTGGTGGCCGGAGCTCGAGAAAATCTATGATCTGCGACTCGCCGTCTTCGCCGATGCGGCGCAGCGGCTGAGCGACCCTGATTCACTTGCGCGCATAAAACCAATTGGCGATGCGACATCCATTACGCGCGCGCTGATCGCCGCGAAAAAAACTTCCGCCCCCAACTCGATTCGCGCGATCGTGCTGGTTTCCGATGGCATCCAGAACGCGGCCGGCAATCCCGTGGGTACGGCACGCCGACTGGGTATCCCCGTATACGCGGTGGGCGTCGGCGATCCATTGCACCAACGATCACTGAATCGGGACGTGCGTGTCACCGGTATCGACTGCCCGGAACAGATGGCGGTTAACAACCGGAGTCGGATCACGGGATTCGTCGAGGCGCGCGGGTTACCGGGCCGTGTCGTGCAGGTTCAGCTGTTGGAAGACGACCGCCAGGTAACGCAGCAGGACTTGACGCTGGACGACGTGGATGGCTCCCAGGAAGTCACTCTGGAGTTCGTGCCAACCGTCAAGGGCGTCCACAGTTACACCGTCCGGGTTCCGAAGCTCGCCGACGAGAAGATTCCGCAAAACAATGCGCGATCGACCAGCGCCCTGGTCCATGAAGCCCGCATCCGCGTCTTGTATCTGGAAGGCACGCTACGGCCGGAGTATGGTGCGATTGTCGGCCGGTTCCTGTCCAAGGATCCGAACATCGAGTTCTGCGCGCTTGTGCAGACGCGTCCGAACGTGTTTGTTCAGCGTTCGAACATCGAACAGCTGACGTTGGATTCGATTCCAGACGATCCCGAGGTTCTGAAGCGTTTCGATGTATTCTTGATCGGCGACTTGGATTCGAGTTTCCTTGGTCATGGCAGAATGTCGTTGATTGTCGAGCGTGTGCGGGAGGGGGCGGGTCTGATCATGATCGGCGGCTACCACAGTTTGGGACCGGGTGGCTACGGCGGGACGGCGATGGAGAAAGTTCTCCCGGTCCAGCTCGGTTCGCGGGAGATTGGTCAGTCGATGGAGACGTTTCAGCCCAGGCTGACACCGGATGGGCGTCATCATCCGATCTTCGCGAACATTGCGCGGTTTTTCGACGCGCCGGACAGCGGCGTTTCGTCCGCGGTTTTGCCACCGCTGGACGGTTGCGTAAAGGTCGCCGGCGCGAAGCCGGGGGCCACGGTCCTGTTGATTCATCCGGACGAGAAGTCGGCTGGCCAGCCGATGCCGGTGATGGCGGTACAGCCGGTCGGCAAGGGCCGCGCGGCCGTCTTCACGGCGGACACAACGCGCAATTGGCATCAGGCGATGAAGACGATGGAGCAGGAAACCCCCTTTCTTCGTTTCTGGGGCCAGACGATACGTTGGTTGGCGCGCCGCGCGGAGGAAGTCGAGACCGAGGCCGGGATTGTCGCGACCACGGACAAATCATATTACGTGCCAGGCGCCCCGATCAACCTACGCGTGACGGTGCGCGGCGAGGACGGCGCCGCCGCATCGGGGGCCAAGGTACAAGGGACGATACTCGGCCCGGGGCGGCGCGCCAGTCGTCTGGATTTTTCCGCGGCGACCGGACCCGCCGGCCATTTTGCCGCCGTTTTCGACCCACCGCGGTCCGGCCGTTATACGATCACCGTGACGGCCCAGGTCGATAAGAAACAGATGACGGCGGATAAGCTGCAAGTGGACGTGGGCCGCCCGAATCTGGAGTTCGATCGCCTTGACCTGGACGAAAAAACGCTCGTCGCGATCGCCACCGAGAGCGGCGGCCAGTACTTGCACATCTCGCTGGGAGACCGATTGGTCGAGCGTCTCGAACGATCCTATCAACGACAACTCGTGCAGTACGAGGTGCCCCTTGCCTGGCCGCCTCTGCTGTGGTTTGCCTTCGTCGGTTTCTTGACGTCCGAATGGCTGTTGCGGCGAAGGTTCCAGTTGCGATGACGATCAATACCGGATACCGATACCTCGATCCCGCCGCGCTGGCTCGTGTCAAGAATATGGCAATGGTCGCGAGAGGGGTCGTCGAGGGGTTTATCACGGGTCTGCACACCAGTCCCTACAAGGGGTTCAGCATCGAGTTTGCCGAACACCGTAACTATGTGGCCGGCGACAATATTCGGCATCTCGACTGGCGCATGCTTGGCCGCACCGATCGACTCTATGTCAAGCAATACGAGGAAGAAACCAACCTGCGCGCACAGATCGTGTTGGATATCAGCCGCTCGATGCTCTATCAGCACGGGAAGGTGCTCAGCAAGCTCCAGTACGGTGCCTACCTGACCGCCGTGTTGGCTTATCTGATGACGCGCCAGCAGGACGCTGTCGGGCTGACGACATTTGACGATCAATTACGTTTGGACATGCCGGCGCGCACGTCCCCACGGCATTTTGGCGAAATGATGCGGCAGCTCGAGCAACTGTGCGATCGAGTGGAGGCGGCACCGGTCGCCGCCGGTGGCCAGGTGTCCCAAGTTGCCGACACGTTGCATCGCCTCGCCGAACGGTTCAAACGCCGCTGTCTGGTGGTGTTGGTCAGCGACCTGTACGACGATCCGGAGGCCGTCATTCGGGCCCTGCATCACTTCCGGCACCGCCGTCACGAAGTGATTGTGTTCCATGTATTTGATCCCACCGAATTGGACCTGTCATTCCGGGAAACCATGCGTTTTGTCGACATGGAAACGGGCGCCGAATTACAGGTGGACCCCGGCTACGTCCGTGAAGACTACCTGCGTCAAATCCACGCGTTCACCGAACGTTACCGCCGCGCCTGCAACGATTGCCAGGTCGACTACGTCATGACCGACACGGGCGTGCCTTACGATTTGATGCTGTCGCGGTACTTGTCAAAACGGAGTCATCTATGACGTTTGGCGTGCCCCTGTTCCTGGTCGCCGCACTGGCGGGAGCCATCCCCGTGCTGCTGCATATGATCAACCGGCAGAACGCGCCGGTGATGCCATTCAGCACCCTGCGGTTCCTGCAGGTGAGCGTGCAAAAGACACGCCGCCGCAAATACATCCACGACATACTGCTCCTCGTGCTCCGCGTCGCCGCGCTGGTGCTGCTGGCGGTGGGATTGGCACGCCCCGCCTTGCACCAGTTACATGGCTGGTTCGGTGGAACGGCCGCTACCTCGGTCGCCGTCATCCTGGATAACTCGGCCAGCATGGCAACGGCCGATCAAACCGGCTCACGCTGGCAACGAGCAACTCGGGCGGTCGAACAGATCTTTGATACGCTACGGGATGGTGACCATGTCGCGCTGCTGACATCGAACGGTCCTCCCGTTCTGCCGTCGCGCACCCTGTTCCAGGACCATGAGTTGGTACGCCAGGCATTGGCGACCTGCCGATCGAGTTTTGAGCGGGCGGACTTGGCCGCGACGCTCGACGAAGCGCGCCGATTGCTCGCGAAGTCGACGGCCGCTAACAAGGAGATCTATGTCGTTACCGATATGCAGGCGACGAGTTGGCGCGAACTTAAAACGCCGGAAGTATCTGACAAGCAGACCGCTGCGCCCGTTGCGCCGGTGATCATGATCGACATCAGCGGACCAACCGAGCCGAATGCGGCCCTGGCGAAGATTCAAGTGCAGGCGACCGCGCCCGTCGCCGGCGTGCCCATGCAAGTGTCGGTCGATGTGCAAGGCGATACGGAAGTGGTCGAACAGCGGCACGTGGCACTCTACGTCGACGATCGCAAACAAGCCGCGAGTCCGACCCTGAATATCGAGCCGGGCCAGGTGGCGCACCACGCATTTCACATCGCGCTGCGCGCGCCGGGGCTGCGCCGGGGCGATGTACGTCTCGATGGAAAAGATGCCTGCGCCGCCGACGATCGGCTCTTTTTTGCCGCCAATATCGACCCGGCGATCCCGATCGCCGTGCTGAAGGCCGAGCAACAAGAGGTTCCCTTCTTGGACCAGGCCTACTACTTGGAACGTGCGTTGGCACCCGAGGGAGGATCCCGTGGCGCCTTCCAAGTCCGATCGTTAACTACGACCGACGCGGAACACGAGCCACTGGACCCGTTTGTTGTCGTCTTTTGTGTCGATCTGCCGGCCCCGGATGGGCGCCTGGCAGAAAAACTCGCCAATTACGTCACCAACGGCGGCAACCTGGTCTGGATCTGCGGCACGCATGTCGACCCCGTGAATTACAGCGCGGTCAATGATCAAGTCGGCGGTGGACTGCTGCCAATCCGCATGACCGGCTTGCAGCAGGCCGGCGCGGAGCGGCCCGATGGCTGGCACATCGGTTGGATTGACGCGGATGATCCGATCCTCGGCCCCTTCCATGACCCGCCCGGCTTGTATCAGTCGGTCTTGGTGTACCAGTATGTCCAGATGCCGCCGCTGACCGGATCCGGAGTCCGCGTGCTCGCGAAACTGGACGATGGTCAGCCGCTGCTGGTGGAGAAGAACATGGAATCCGGCCGAGTCTTCCTGCTGGCCACGTCGATGCACGTCCAGTGGACCAACCTCCCGCTGCGGCCTTTGTTCCTGCCCCTGGTCGCGCGGCTGGTGTTCCAGTTGGCCGGCACGAGTGTCAACCGACCGATGCTGATCGCCGGCAGCCCTTGGACGTTGCCAACTTCCGGACATGAAGATACGTCCGTGGAAATCGTGCGCCCTGGAGGAGACGTGGTACGTATCAATCGGACCGCGGATGACAAGGAAGCGGGCCCCATCCGCTTCACGGATACGCACGCAGTGGGGGTCTACGAAGCACGGATTCGCCGCGCCGGCCAGGCACTGCGCACGGCGTTCGCGGTCAATCCCGATCCCGAGGAATCGGCGCCGGCGCGCGTTGAACCTGGCGATCTTGAATCCCGCCTGGGCGCCGTGACAACGGTCGTTTTTTGCCACGATCCGGACAACGTCGCGCGCGTGATCCAACGGCTCCGGCAAGGCCAGAGCCTATGGGAGTTTTTCTTGTTGGTGGTTCTATTCGCGCTGGTCGCCGAGGCGTTCCTCAGCAACCGGCGCGCGCTGAACGCCGATCGACTGGACCAAGGACCACGCCCGATCGCGCGCAAAACAAAACGACGAGTCCCCGTCCGAAAAATCGACTTGCCCATTTAGAGACGAGTGTAACCGGTCGCCCGCAT
>CAZSOG010000310.1:0-6370 GCA_964607555.1 uncultured Pirellulaceae bacterium
TCCCGCTGGTCGAACTAGCACAGGACATTTCAAAGTGGCGGCGGCATATTACAGGAGAAATCACGATGAAATTCAGTTTGATTCTTGCAGCGAGCGGTATTCTACTGACGCTGGGCTCGGCTACCGCGCAGCGGTACCGATGGGGAGGCCCCGGCTGGGGCGGTTACAGTTATCACGCGTCGACCGCCGGCGAAGGCTACATGCGCGGCATGTCGGACGTGATTCGATCCCAAGGCATGCGCAACTTGATGAACTCGGAAGCGGCCAAGAACATGGAAGACGCGCGGGCCAAGTACATCAACAACCGCCTGTTGGGAACAAAGACCTATTTCGAAATGAAGCGGTACAACAAGGAGTATCGTGACGCGAATAAGAAGCCGCGTCCGACTTCCGAACAGCTCTTCCGTTTGGCGAAAGAGGCGACTCCCAAGACGCTCAGCCCGTCCGAGCTCGACCCGGTCACCGGCGCGATTCATTGGCCAGAATTACTGACGCAAGACGATTTCGCCTCGATACGTCAAACAATCGATCAGTTATTCGCGCAGCGGGCCAAAGCGGCTGGTAAATTGACACTTGACCAGGTCAAACAAGCGGGGCAAGCCATCGGCGACATGCAAATCGAGTTGAAACGCCGCATCCATGATTATCCGCCGCAGGTATTCTCGAAAACCAGCGCGTTTCTAAAGCGACTATCATACGAGGCCCGGAAGGGGATTTGAAACGCGCTATGCGCCGGACGGTCTTGGTCATCATGTCGTTTCAATTGTCTACCGACTCATCCAAAGGAATTCACGCGATGCAGAAATTCACGTTCATTGCCGCTCTGCTCTGCAGCATGGCCGGCACGACTCTGGCCGGTGTACAAACTCCGGCAACCACGTCCTTACGTTCGAAACTGAATGACGCCGATGCCAAGGTCCAGCTGCAGGCGTGCCGGGAACTGGCGCAATTGGGCCCCAAGGCGAAGCAAGCCGTGCCCGACCTGGCGAAGCTATTGAGTGGCGATCATTCATTCGAGTTAAAACGCTGTGCGGCGCTGGCGATTGCGGCGATTGGCCCGGATGCGAAGGCGGCGGTCCCGGCGCTCACGGCGGCGTTGAAGTCGAAACCGGCCAAGCTACGCGCCTATGCCGCCCTGGCATTAGGGCGTATCGGAACGTCGGCAGCGCCCGCGATTCCCGAACTGATGCGTCTGGTGACCGACCAGGACGCGGACGTGCGGCGCGCGGTGCGGGATGCCGTTCCGCGAATCGGTGTGTCGCGCAAGGCCAGCCGCCCACTGTTGATCGCGGCACTCAAGTCGGCAAGACCGGAGGACGCCGCGGCGGCCGTGGCGACATTCACCGAACTGGGGGACGCGATTATCCCCGACTTGTGCGACGCGCTGAACGACAAGGATGCCTGCTATTGGGCATGTCTCGCACTGGCTGACATGGGCGCGAAGGCGAAATCCGCCGTCCCGCAACTGACCAAACTACTCGATAGCCAGCAACCCGAGGTTCGGATGCAGGCCCTGCTGACCCTTGCCGAGATTGGCCCGGAGGCAAAATCGGCCGCCTCCAAGATCGCGACGATCTTGCGTACGGACAAGTTCGAGAGCGTACAGTATGCGGCCGCCTACGCACTCGGCTGTCTAGGCGATCGATCGGTTGTTGGTGTGTTGGAGAAGCCCTTGGACAGCAAGGACGAGTTTCTGCGTGTCACGGCCGCTTGGGCACTGCTGCGGCTACAAGATGGTTCTTCGCCCTTATTGAAAAAGGCGGTCGCGATCATCGTGAAGGGCATTCGTTCCAAGGATGCCCATGTACGCGATGCGGCCGCGCGGGCGGCCGCCGACGAGACGGTCCCGGAAAAAGCGGTGGGACCGGCGTTTCGCGAGGCGCTTGAGGGCATTGATGATCCCGACCAGCTGATGGAAATCGCCAACGCTTTGGCCAGCACGGGCAAGAAGATCGTGCCCGCGTGCATCCGATCACTCGAAGAGAAACGCAAGCTCCGGTTCTACGCCCTGCAGATTTTGATTCAGTTGGGGCCGGATGCCGCGGACGCCGTGCCGGCTCTCATCAAGACGCTGGACGATCCGGACCCGACGCTGCGTCACGAGGCCGAGTTTGCCCTGGGCGCGATCGGACCCAAGGCGTCCGTGGCCGTGCCGAGTCTGGTCGAGCGGTTGAGCGACGACGTCGACGACGTTCGTTATGGTGCGTGTTATGCATTGGGCAAGATCGGACCGGCATCCCGGACGGCGGCGTGGCGGCCCTTGGTGAAAATGGCGCAACAATCGAAAGATGAGTTTTCACGGGTTGCCGCGATCTGGGCCTTGTTGCAAATCGCCCCCGACAATCCGCGGTTGCAGGAGCATGCCGTGCCGATCCTGATCAAGGCGTTGGCGGATTCCCGCGCTCACGTGCGTGCGGAAGTTGCCGGTGAGCTTGGTGACATTGGCGCACCGGCCATATCGGCCTTGAACGCATTGAAAAAAATGGCCCAGGAAGATGATAATCCGGCCGTGCGCAAGGTCGCGGCAGCGGCCGTTGCGAAGATCACCAAAGGTAGTAAATAGCTCGTGGGCGCCGCGTTCGGCCTTCGGGCGATCCCGGGCGGTTCACGCTCGGTGTCGGTATCAATGGCGCGGACGTCCCACGGGGCGTCCGTGTTTTTTTCTCGCAAATCGCGCTCGGGGCGTTGCATTTCATTCCGGACGATGCCCACAATGGTTTGTCGGTCACATTGTCTCGCAGGAGTGGCTGTCCTGAGCCATCCGCGTGATATCCGGCCGCTGCACGTTCATCCCGGGAGCGTGTCACGCCATGTCTTGCACTGCACATTTGGAAAGGTCTGAACCATGAGCACGCCGTCTTCCGCATCGAATCCTGTCGAATCCTCACGACGCACCTTCCTGAAACAGACGACCGGCACGTTGGCCGGCGCGTCGCTGGCCAGCGCGATCTCGACACGCGCCTTCGCCGCCGAACAGAATACGATCCAAATCGCGCTGGTCGGGTGCGGCGGACGTGGCACCGGGGCCGCCGCCAACGCGCTGTCGACCCAGGGGCCCGTCAAACTGGTCGCCATGGCCGACCTGTTTGAAGACCGCATGGAGCGCAGCTATAAGAGTCTGTCCGCGAAGTTCGGCAAGCAGGTCGATGTGCCGCCCGACCGTAAATTCCTGGGGACTGACGCGTTCAAGAAAGCAATGGATATTATCGCGCCGGGCGGCTTGGTCCTGCTCACTACGCCACCGGCGTTTCGGCCAATCCACGTCGAGCATGCCGTGGCCAAGAACTGTAACATCTTCATGGAAAAATCGTTCGCGGTCGATGCGCCGGGCATCCGGCGTGTGCTCAGGGCCGGCGAGGAGGCGTCGAAGAAGAACTTGAAAATAGCCGGCGGTTTGATGAGCCGGCATCATGTGCCATTGGAAGCCGCCGTGCGTAAGATCCACGACGGTGGGATCGGGAAAGTGATCACATGCTGGGCCTACCGCGAACATGGACCGGTCGGGTTTGGCCCCAAAAAACCAGGCCAAAGCGATTTGGAACATCAAATCCGCAACTACTCGTGCTTTACCTGGCTCAACGGCAGCTTCATCCTCGATTGGCTCATTCATAATCTGGACGTGTGCTGTTGGATCAAGGGTTCCTGGCCAGTCTTTGCCCAAGGTCAGGGTGGGCGACAAGTACGCGACAAGCCAGATCAACTGTTTGACCACTATGCCGTCGAGTACCGGTTCGCGGACGGAACACGCCTGTTCGCGCAGGGACGCCACATGGCCGGTTGCTGGGGATTTTTCGGCAGTGTGATTCATGGTTCCGAAGGGTCGGCGATCCTTGGCGAAGGCCAGGAACATCCGCGCATTTTCAAGGCGCACGAACCAACCAAGGAAGATCTGGTTTGGCAGTACGGAAAGCCCTCGCGTTTGCACTATCAAATCGAGCACGACCTGCTGTTCGATGCGATCCGTAATGATAAGCCGTATAACGAAACCGAACGTTGCGCCTACTCCGCCATGACCGGCATTCTAGGACGCATGGCCAGTGAATCAGGGCTCCCCGTCACCTGGGAAGAAGCGCTGGCGTCCAACCTGCAGTTGGCACCAGGACTCGATGATTTGACACTCGAATCCGACCCCCCTGTCAAACCAGATGCCGAGGGACGTTACCCGATCGCGCTACCCGGAATCACCAAGGCGTTCTGAATGCGCGTGAGCTAAATCACGCGATGGTGATCATCCGCCGGCTGGCTTCATTTCGTCCAGGGCCTTGATGAACGCCGTCATCGCCTTGGCATCGAACAACACGAACCGGACCAGCTGGGGGGCACCGTGCGCTCGCATGAAGTCCACCGTTGTTTCCAGCGCAATTTCCGCAACCTCGTCAACGGGAAATCGATACGCGCCGGCGCTCAACGCCGGAAACGCCACCCTCTCGCAATCGTGTTCCACCGCCAACTCGAGCGACCGGCGAAAAGCGCCCCGTAATAGCCCGTCCTCGCCTAGATTGCCGCCGCTCCAGATCGGCCCGACCGCGTGGATCACATACTTCGCCGGCAAGTTCCCGGCGCCAGTAATTACGGCCGACCCGGTGGGACAACCGTCCGGATAGCGCCGGTCTGTTTCCTGCATGATGCTGGGTCCCCCCTTGCGATGGATCGCTCCGTCCACGCCACCCCCGCCCGCCAAACGGCTGTTGGCCGCGTTGACTATCGCATCAACCGATTGTTCCGTGATGTCTCCACCCGCAAGTTCGATTGTCGAGGAACCAACCTGGATCTGCATTCAGTGAACCTCCATTGTTGCGTGAGTCTTATGAGCAAGGACGCCGCCCAGGGAAGAATCTAACCCGGATTATTCATGAGCGATCTGCTGCGGAACCGCAATTCGGCCATCTGCCGCGTCAAAGGACAATTCGCCTGTGCTCACGTATTAACAATATGTTCCGCAGACGAATTGCCCTTTTCCTTGCATCTGTCTCGACTTGCGGCCCCTCGCGACGAACTTCATGAATACTCCGGGCTAAAGACGTACTCCCCTGTGGGTTGCGGACGTCCCGCATCAGGTACATCTTCAGTCGGAAAAAAGAGGGCCTCATGACGCCAACCTCCGATTGTAACCGGACAGGTCATCCATCGCATCGTGGCCCGGGCAAGAAAAAGCATGGCCATTCCGGACCGGGCCTGTTGAAAAACCCGGAAACTGGGCAAAATAGCGTTGCTGAGTTGTCGAGAATTCGTTGTGCGCGGCACGCAGCATAAGAAGCAGTCATCACGGTTCCGGATGCGACTTGTGTTGCATCGAAGCTGCGGCGCAACAAAACTCGCCATGACGCGTGCGAGTTTTTATACAGCCCAATCCGGGCCAGGGCTTTACAGTTCGCCTATTTCCGCTATCCTCTTTATCTTCTGCTTTTTGTCGCCAACTTCTGCTTGACGTGGTGTGGGCGTTTGTGGACAATCCCCACCACTCGAAAAAACCATGTGACGATCTTGACGAGGCGGGCACCGCGTGCGGTATCGATTGGGCTCTGATCGACTGACCTAAATGCCGAGGAAAATTCCTATGCGTTGCGGAGTATCGGGTCTTGTTCTGGCGTGTTTGCTCGCGTCATCGGTGTTGGCTCGTGACATTTATGTGAACAACGAGTTCGGACATGATCGGGTCGATGGAACGAGTCCGGTGGCGACCGGCGTGCGGATCGGGCCGTTCCGCACGATTACCAGCGCGTTGCGGCATGCCGAAAAAGGCGATCGGGTGATTTTGGCGAAGACGGGTCAGCCCTATCGCGAGAGCATCACGCTACAGGGTGGGGTTCACAGCGGCACACCGCGGATCCCATTTCAATTGATCGGCAACGGCGCGGTTTTGGACGGGACGCGGCGAATTGCCGCGGATCGGTGGCGTTTTGTCCAGGACAGTGTCTTTCGGTATGTGCCGGTGAAACGGCAATTCGCGATGCTGTATGTCGATGGCAAACCGGCCGATCGCGTGCAGATCACGAGTCAAGGGCAATTAAAGACGCTCAAGCCTCTGCAATGGTGTCTGTTTCAGGGCGCCATTTATTTTTGCACCGCGCCGGGGCGCTTGCCGAGCAGTTACCCCTTGTCCGCCGCATCCCTGCAGGTAGGGATCACGCTGTATGAAGTGCGTTACGTGACGATCAGCGACCTTGTGGTGCAAGGCTTTCAGCTGGACGGAATCAATGCCCACGACAGCGTACGTTCGACACGATTGCTCAGTTTGAACTGTCGCGGCAACGGTCGCGCGGGTATCCCGGTCGGTTGCGCGCCACGGGTACGTGTCGCGCCGTGCCTGTCTCGTAACCTCGCTGCGGCTCAGCGGCGTGCGGTCGCCTTATGTCACTCGCGTCGTCAT
>CAZSOG010000311.1:0-6360 GCA_964607555.1 uncultured Pirellulaceae bacterium
TTGGAGACCTTCGGTCGCTCCTGTGCGGGGTCAGGAGACCCGCGCACAGCGCTAGCTCTTGTCCCATCCGGTCCGCCTATGGCGGATTTATCCCGGTGGAGCGCTGATTCTGCACTACCGCGTCGCTCACCAAAATCGGGAATCGCAGACACCCGACAATTGCCTATATAATCTGCATATTGCATCTGGCAGTTTGTCAAATTCTAGGGTGTCTGCCAATTTGTCTGCCAATTCAATACCTGATTCAGCGGCCGTCTCTTCGTCTTTCAGGAGAATGGGAAGAATGAGAAGAATAGGAGTAATATGTGCCGCGCTATTTGGTGTAGCAGTCTGGGCAAACGAGGAGAGCATCTCTGCGTCAGACGAAGAGCCCGCCCAGGGTGATGAAACGTTGGGGTTGACACACTTGTTCCGGTGGCCGACGTGCGGATTTCCATTATAACTGGAGTGTGAATCACACGGTTCCTCGAGCCCGTGTTTTCAACGTCGTCACGGCAACCGCAACCCATGCCTCCATTCCCACCATCAGCCCTTTAACAATCACGAGGCCACGCCATGCCACGCTCAACTCGATCACGCGCAACTCGACGGTTCGTCGCATGTGTCTCCGGCTGGATCATCGTTACGACAACCGCATGGATAGGCGCGGCGGAATCCAACTGGGAGCCACCCGCGATCACCGTCCCGCGGATCCCAAGCCATCCGGCCATTGCCTGTTCGCATGCCGAGCTGCAGCGGCTACGGACCGCGTACCATGGTTCGGGACCGGCCCATGACGCGATCGCGAGTATCGTTGCCACCGCGGATCGCGCGCTTCGCCAACCGGTCCATTTCCCGCCGCGCGGCGGGCAGCACAACCAATGGTACCAGTGTGACAAATGTCAGATCGCTCTGCAAACCATTGACGCGACCCATCATCGCTGCCCGCGTTGCAAGACGGTCTACTCGGGCGAACCCTATGACGACGTCGTCTTTTCGCGGGTCCATGGCCGCAATTTGCAGAACATGCTCGAGGCCGCGTGGGGATACGCGATCACCGGTAAACCGGAATACGCGCGGTACGCGCGCGAAGTACTGCTCGGCTATGCGGCGCGATATCGAAAGTACCCATACCACTCGGCGAGTCGCTCCCTGATTGGTTGGGCGTCCCGGTCGGGTGGTCATCTTTACGAGCAGACGTTGACCGAGGCGTCGGCTTTTGTCCGCACGATTGCTCCGGCCTATGATCTCATCCATGACTGGAGCGGGTTGACCGCCGCGGACCACGACCAGATTCGCTCGGGCTTATTACTGCCGATACTCCAGAACATTGACCGAAACCATGCCGGCAAAAGCAACTGGCAAACGTGGCACAACGCGGCGTTCATTTGGGGCGGCGCGCTGCTGGGCGATGCCGCGTGGGTTCGCAAGGCAATCACCGATCCACGGAACGGATTCGTATTCCAGATGAACACGTCCGTCACCGCCGACGGCATGTGGTTCGAAAACAGTTGGGGATACCATTTCTATACGCTGTCGGCAATGGTTCAGATCGCCGAAGTGGCACGGCACCTGGACATGGATCTCTGGAGCCACCCGGCACTCAAGAAGATGTTCACGGTCGCCTTTCAATACGTGATGCCAAACGGTCGCTTTCCGCGGTTCGGCGACGACGTCAATACATCGATCGACTCGATGTCGGGCGTTCTGGAATACGCATATCATGCCTACGGCGACCCTGCCATGCGGCCGTATCTCACGGTACGCCCAACCCGCGCGTCGGTCATGTTCGGACGCCCCGTGATACATGCCGCGTCACCACCCCGTTTGGGCAGCCACGTTTTTCATGCCGCTGGTCATGCGATTCTGCGCACCGACGGCCAGCCGAATCTGGCGGCCGCCATGACATTCGGTCCCTACGGTGGCTTCCATGGTCACCTGGACAAACTCAGTTTCGTCTTTTTCGGCTACAAACAGGAGCTGGCCTACGACCCAGGCCGCGCGCGCAGCCAGGCGTATCGGCTGCCGATCCATCGCGACTGGTACAAGGCCACGTTGGGACATAATACCGTATTGGTCGATCAGAAGTCCCAGAAGCCGGCTGCCGGACATCTTGATTTCTTTGCCGCGAACGACCATTGTGCCGCCGTCGTCGCAAGTTGCACGGACGCCTATCCAGGCGTCTGCCAGCATCGATTGCTTTACATGACGCGGACCTATCTGTTAGTTGTCGATCAACTGGACTCCGACACGCGGCACCGTTTCGACTGGACCTATCATCATCGTGCCGCCAGAATTCAGTGTGCCGCCGCGGATCAATCCGTTGCAGCTCTGGGCGCGGATTACGCCGGCCAGGAATATGTGGCGCACATCGAGCAAGGACGCACGGATGCGCCCGTGCATGCCGCGTTCGTCGACAAAAATGTCACGACATACTTGACCGCGGCCGCCGCCCCCGCGACAACCGTCTACACGGGTGATGGGGTCGGCGCCTCGGTGGTCGATCGAGTCCCAATGATCATGCTCACACGTCATGCACGCAACACACACTACGCCACGGTCCTCGAGCCTGTCAGCATGGAAAGCGGTCCGGAAGTAACCGGTGTCGAACTTCACACGCAAAACGGGACCCTGTCAGTTGTCGTACACCGTGGCAACCGCCTCGACACGGTCACATGCGACACACGGTATCGATGCACGGTCACGACCCATGGCGTTGCGGAGGTTTGGACCAAAACACTTGGGAAAAACAGAAGACAGAAAATAAGAAATAAGAAATAAGAAATAAGAAAAAAATAAGAGGCTGTCATGGAGCATGGTGTCAGACATGTGGACGTCCGTCGACGAAGCGGATAAACATTTTGCCGAAGCAGTTTTGTTTCAGATTCTCAGAAATGAGAAATGGAACATGACGTGACGGCCTGGCCAAGTGCAAGTGGCGTGGGGGCATGCGGTCGCTCGTCAATCGAAGAGTGTGGGGACGTGCAGGGCAAGAAAATGGTGGGCACGAAAACCAATCCATTCTCGTCGATCGATCTGATTTTCGTCCATGGCGGCGTGCAAAACGGCATTGCGCGGACATGCAAGACTGCCCGGCGACTTCATTTCGGTGTATACTGGCGCTATGTCAATCTTCAATTCTGGGGTTGAGTGGCACTGCCAGTGTTGACAGGATAAGGCAACGAGCGAATCAGAATTGGCGGAGGCGCGTGCCACGCGAAGTTTTAAACGTGACACACTATTCGATGGACCGCGTCACGTTCAAGTCTCGGGAATGCCGAACCACGAGATCAGAACAGAGATATTCGCCGCGTCCCGACGCGGGACCAGAGGCACTTGATCCCATGGCTCGCGCGGCAACGGCCCGCGGGCATTGGCGTGCTTTGCCCAGCACCATTGATGCCGGACCGATACGATGAATGCACAGAGAAGATCCGCGTGGGTCGCAGTCGCACTGGTGGTCACCGGGGTCACGTGCCTGGCAGCCCACACGTCCATGCGGCGCCGCGCGGCCGGAGAGCGAACGGATTCCCTGTGGCGTCTACAATGTGAGATCACATTCGAAGCGGAGGAGCGTGGCGCGGTTCTACGGACCTACATTCCGCACGACACCGGGCAATTTCGAGTCTTCCATCAGGACCTGCACAGCCCCCGTTTGGAAATCACGCAAGGCAACGATCCGCGTTCCGCGGCGCGTTTTATTTCAGTAACCGCTCCGGCGCGCGGTGAATACCGATTGGACCTCCGCTTTGACTTGCATTTACTCGCGCATGACGCACTTGACCCGACCTATCCCGCCCGCGCGACAACGACTGGAGTCGACGCACCGGATGCGGAGCCGCCCCCGGATACCGACTTTCCCGTGGCGTCGAACGTCATCGCGCGTGTGGCTCGTGAACTCGATGAAGACGGCACGTCCACCGCGCAACGAGCGCGAACGTATTTTCAGTTTTGCCGATCGGCTCATCATGACGGCGACAACCTGGCACGTTCTGATGCCGAGGCCATTTTTCGGAAACGCCTGAAGACACTTCACGATCGAACCGAAGCACTGGTGGCCCTTTGCCGGCAGGCCGGCATTCCGGTGCGTCGAGTCACCGGCTTTGTCATCCAGAAAACACGGCATGCGGAACCACACAGCTGGCTCGAAACATACGCCGGCGATCGCTGGATTCCATGCGATTTGCGCAGTGGCATGTGGGACTCTCCGCCAACCAACTATCTGGCGATCCGGCGTGGCGCGGCGGGTTTGATTGAGCGGCGTGAAGTGAGCGAAGTGGAATCCGAGTTTGCGATCGCACGGATCCCGGCCGCCCCGGACGAGGAGCTGAGTTCGCAGCGCGGCGTCCTGGCAAGCATCTTTGATCTGACGCTGCTCCCGCTCCAAATGCACGATGTGGTTTCGATCATTTTATTGATGCCCCTGGGCGCGTTGGTCACCTGTCTTTTCCGCAACATCATCGGCATCGAAACATCGGGCCGGTTCACGCCGATGTTGTTGGCGCTGAGTTTTATTTTTGCCGACTGGCACACGGGCCTGGTTGTTTTCACGACGGTTGTCATCTTGGGGCTCACGACACGCACGATGGTCGAACCGCTCAAGCTGCTCATGCTGCCGCGTTTGAGCATCATTCTGACCCTGGTCGTCTGGTGTTTGGTTTTCGGCGTCTCGGCGCTGGCCTATTTCGATCTGACGCCCGGCCCGCATGCCGTATTGCTGCCCATGGTGATTCTAACGATGATCGTGGAGCGGTTTTACGTGCAGACTCAAGAGGACGGCGCGACGGTTGCCGTGCGGCGTCTGGCGGGTACGATCATTGTCGGTTTTTTCTGTTACCTGGTCTTGCGATGGGAGTTTGTCGCGCAGTTGCTGCTCACATACCCCGAAGCGCATCTACTGACACTCGCCGTATTGATCTTGATTGGTCGCTACACGGGCTATCGTTTAGCCGAGTTGTGGCGTTTTCGCGACATGGTTGAGACGTCGAACTGATGAACCGTGGAGACGTATCGCATGCGGTTTTGGCCACTGTCAACAGAGCGATTCTGGGCTTGGCCGGCGGAACTGAAACGCCGCGGTGTCATGGGCATCAATCAGCGCAACGCCTGTTTCGTGCTGCCGGGAAACCCGCGCGAATATTATCCGCGTGTGGACAACAAACTGCAAACCAAACAGATCTGCGAAGCCCGCGGCATTCCCGTTCCGCTGACGTTTGGCGTAATTCGGCGCCAGGGCGACGTACACCGCTTTCGCGATCTGATCGGCAAACGCAGCCAGTTTGTCGTGAAACCGGCCGAAGGCAGCGAAGGACGCGGGATCGTGGTGGTGAAAGCACGGCAAGGTGATTTGCTGGTGACCGCGGGAGAACGCAGATTGTCACTGCACGATATCGGCTACCACCTGTCGGCCGTTCTGGCGGGTCTCTACACGCTCAGCGGCCAACCTGATGTGGCGATCGTTGAACAACGTGTCGCGCCGCATCCGCTGTTCCAAGATCTCGTCCCCTGCGGCACCCCCGACATTCGTGTGATCCTCTATCGAGGCATTCCTGCCATGGCCATGACGCGACTGCCGACACGTGCCTCGTCGGGCCGCGCGAATCTGCACCAAGGAGCGGTCGGCGCGGGAATCGACCTCGCCACCGGAATCGCACGCCAAGGTGTATGCAAATCGCGTGTCGTCGACGCGCATCCGGATACCGAAAGACCGCTCACCGGCCTGCAAATCGCCCATTGGCGATCGCTGTTGCACGCCGCGATTCGCTTGGCTGACGGTCTCGAATTGGCATACGTCGGAATCGACTTCGTCCTGGACGCCGAATCCGGCCCCATGGTCCTCGAGGCCAACGCACGGCCGGGACTTGGCATCCAACTGGCCACGCGCGCCGGACTCGTTCCACGGCTCCGCTGGATCGACGCGCATCGCCAACCCGACATGAGTGTCAACGCGCGTCTGCACATCGTACTCGACCCCAAAATGATGCCCACCTTGACGCCCCAGGCAACTGGTTTTGCCGAAGAAGCCGTCGAATTGGAAGCTACCTGAGTCGGAGACCTTATGGGCCGAAATTTAATGATCTTGCGTCAGGTTTTTGCATCAAACTACGCGTAGGTTGTGGACGGGGTGCCGACGGACAAGGATGTCCATCGTACACGGCACCCCGAACACGGTCGGACCCTCGGCCGTCACGGCCTGGGGATCCGTCAATTGGTTGGAGGCAGCGCCTCGTTGGATTCTTAGGTTGCGGGATGCGCGCGGTCGGTTTGGAAAACCGACCTACATGTGTCGCCCACCTGGATATCGGGCGGTGCCGGTTGTCGCTTTCGACCGGTCTGTGTACACTGACCATTATCTTATCACGTCGAAACACTGTCTTTTGC
>CAZSOG010000312.1:0-6338 GCA_964607555.1 uncultured Pirellulaceae bacterium
GGTCGCTTGGAAACATGCGCGCACGGTGCGCACATCTGGCAGCCTAAGTCTCTAACTCCCAACTCGTTACAACGTGACCGACCAGACCCGATCCAAAAACTTGACTCATGATCATCAAATTTCGGACCATAAGGTCTCTAACGAGGCGTTGCCTCCAACCAACGGACGCGTGGCGACGCATTGGAGACCTTCGGTCGCTCTCGTGCGGGGTCAGGAGACCCGCGCACAGCGCTAGGTCTTGTCCCGCCCCTACCGAGCTCGATTCGGTAGAGCGAGTGATTTTGCACTATGCGCGTCCGACTCCCGCGCAGCTCCCGCCCCCACCGAGTTCGACTCGGTGGAGCGCATGATTTTGCACTACCCGCGTCCCCGCCCTCGCGCGTACCGCCCGTCCCTTTCAAGATTCTCCCACACTGAATACTTGAGTCACTTTCACGACCCGCTTGTCGGGGAACGTCACGCGGGCGCTGATCGTATGAGGGCCGGGCCGTAGCCGGGCGGTACTTGTGGTCCAGCGATAATGATGGGGCATGGTCAGTCCGGGAGTCGCTGGACTGGGAGCGGCCCAGTGCTGCATCGGTTGCCACGGTCCTGCGTCAATACGTGCTTCCACCGTGGATTTATTTGGTGCGTCGTAGCAGTTGAGACGGAATGACGTGGTCGGGCTCGGAGCGATGGGTTTAGATAACCCCACAAACTCGCCCCTCTCTGCCACACGCGACTCGGCACTCGACTGATACCGGTGCGTCAGCCGGTTGCCGTCGATCGAGATGATCCGGTAGCCGCGCGGTGAGTTGTCGACACCGCGCTCGAATCCCTCGCCATGTTTCCACCACGAGCCACAGATCGAGATCGACTCGACGTATTCAACGCCACCGACCGTCTCGCGCTCGTTTTCATGCATGTGCCCTTGCAGTACCAACCGCACATGATGACGTGCCAGTAGATCGGTCAGTTTGCCGGCGTTGGTCATCTCCCAGTACGGCGCGTTCGCAGGACTCGTCTGCCGTCGATTCGGATACGTCGACACGATTGGAATGTGGACTCCCACAACAATCAGTTTTCCGGCCGGCTGCGTCGCGAGATCTGCCTTGAGCCATGCCAGTTCGCGCCCTTCGACCGCCCCATGGACCGCTTGCCAGCCGGTTCGGCCGGGGATTGGTTTGTTGCCATCCAGAACAATACAATGCAGTTGTGCCCAGTTGAACGAGTAATACGTCGGGCCGAACCGACGCTCGAAATCGGCCCGCGGGTTCGATTCGGCCAGGATCATCTCATGATTACCGGCGCCGTTTCGCATGGGTATCCGAACCCGCTTGAGGCATTCCTGATACCGATCGCCCACGCCTTTTGCCTGTAAGCAGATATCACCCTGTAATAGCAAGAACGCCGGGCGGGGGTCGAGCCCATCGATCTCGCGCAAGCTCGCATCGAATTTCGCAATACTCGTGTTCCCCCCTTCTAAATGCATGTCCGTGAGGAACACAAAGTCGAACCGCTCGGATTGTGCAACGGGTTCGAGCGTGAAGTCAACACTGGTTTGTTGGCGCGCCTTGGTGACAGGCACATAGAATTCGTCGGTCCAAAAACCCCGTGGCACGCTGATGAAAATGAACCGCCCGCTGTTTTCATCAACGTCGACTTGGTACCGGCCGTCGGGTTCCGTTCGAACGATTCGGTACCCGTCCGACACGCAAACGCCGGCCAACGGTCTGGTGCCACCACGGACATGGCCTTGGATCGCGGCCGCGCCGACGAGGCTCGATGGGAGCAACGCTACTAGAAGAGTTGTCACGAACAGGAAGGGTCGATGGTACATGAGAATCTCCACCTCTTCGATGGACGTGGCCGTCCATCGTACGTATTCGAAGCCCAGGTCTTGCGATCGGTTCCAGGATTATTCTATCCCAAACGAAAGACAGATAGCGAATCAGTTAACAGTTTAGCCCGGATTTTTCATGAAGTTCGTCGCGAGGGGCCGTAAGCTGCTTTACAACAACAAGTTATCCGATCGTGCATAAACAACCACTGAAAGCACGAGTCCCATGAAACGGAATTGCGTGAGTAGTTGTTTCGCAGCTCCGCAGTCGAGGCAAATGCAAGAAAAAGGGCGGTTTGTCTGCGGAACATATTGTTAATACGTGAGCACAGACGAACTGTTCTTTGACGAAACAGGTTTCCGACTTACGGCTCCGCAGCAGATCGCTCGTGGACAATCCAAGGTTAGCCAAACTCAGCTCGCAAGGGAGCGTACGAACGCCTTTTTGATCGAGTAACGACAGGCGAGAAGGGCAAGAAAACGGTGGGCAAGAATCTAACGAGGCGTCGCCTCCAACCAACTGACGGATCCCGAGACCGAGACGGCTCGGAGAGCCGCTCTACATGTGCCGCCCAAAAAAGCGGTTTGCGGCGCCGCCCAATATCCAGGTGGGCGGCACATGTAGGTTGGTTTTCCAAACCGACCGCGCGCAACCCCAATCGCAAGCCCCCTTGCGTTTCTCCCACGCCACATGCGTACTTCGATGCAAAAACCGCTGCGATCTTTCCATGCCCTGGCACACTTTCCCTCGCGTTGCCGGACCGACGGTGGATGTTGCAGACGCCGCCAAGTCGGTAGAATCCGTGTTGATCAGCGAAGCGGCGTGTTCCTGGTATGGCGGACATCTTGCACGAGTACGGTTCGCAAGGAAATCCGCCGTACGAGAATCGTGGATGGTGACAACCCATGGAAGCGAAACACATGAGACACTGCCTCTTGATTACCTTGTTGTTGGGGTACAGCGCATCGGCCGCGGTCGGTGGTGAGATCTACGTGGCGATGACCGGTGAGGATACGAATCCGGGTACGATGAAACGGCCCCTGCGCTCGCTTGGACGTGCGGCCCAACTGATGACCGCCGGTGATACTTGTTTCGTGCGGCAAGGTGTCTATCGCGACAGCTTCACGATCCGACAGGGTGGCCAGCGGGGCAAGCCGATCCGTTTTGTCGCGTATCCTGGGGAGATGGTCACCCTGGCGGGAACGGAGCCGGTCCCCGGCAAGTGGCAACGCTTTCGGGGCTCGATCTATCGAATTCGCGTGGAACACAAATTCGACCAGCTGTTTGTCGACGGTCGGATGATGATCGAAGCGCGGTGGCCAAACGCGACTTTCCAGCAAATGCTCGATCGGTCGCGCTGGGCCCACGCGTGTCGCGGCAGTCGCTACGGCTTGCTGCGTGATCCGGAGCTGGCGAAGACGGGCGTCGACTGGACCGGCGCGCTGGCGACACTCAATGTCACGCATCAGTTCTACACCTGGACACGCACGGTGGCACGCCACCAGGTGGGGCAAGAAGCGTTCGAATACGCACGCGATTTTGGTGCACAGATCGAAATGCGCTACGGCAAGAAGACCACGCCTTGGGAAGACGACCGTTACTATCTGTCGGGCAAGCTCGAGGCGTTGGATTTGCCCGGCGAGTGGTATCTTGATCGCGCTGCCAAGACGCTCTATTTGTGGACGAAAGAAGGGGATGATCCCGCGTCGCACCGAGTAGAATTCAAGGCGCGGGATCTGGCCGTCGAGGGGGCAGGCGTGGACTACGTGCAGCTGCATGGCTTCCATTTCTTTGCCGCAACGTTCGCGTTGCGCGGCTGCAATCACTGCGTGATCGATGGTTGCCACCTGCTCTTTCCGACCTACACTCGGGAATTGGCCGAACTGAACGCCCCGCCTCACCGCCACGCCACGCCGCGCACGGAGATGATCGGCGACTACAATGTTTTTCGTAACTCGAGTCTCGCATACACGCCGATCGGAGGTGTCGTGATGTCGGGACGGCAGAACCTGGTCGAGAACAACCTGATCCATGATATCTGCTGGTGCGGTTCGCTGCGGTACGTGGCGATTGCCATGAACCCCGGCTCCGCGACGTCCACGGTACCGCCCGGCGGAACGGTCCGTGGCAATTCTGTCTATCGTTGCGGCAACGCGATCATCAACTACCGCGGCCAGCCTTATGTTATCGAACGCAATCACGTCTTTGATGGCGGGATGGCCTGCAAGGATGTGGCGATCGTCTATACGGGGCAGCCGTCGTGTGCCGGCAGCGAAGTCCGCTACAACTGGGTCCATGGCTGCTGGACCGAGGAAGGCAACGGACTCGGCATTCGTGGCGATGATCAGACCCGCAGGCTCACGGTTCACCACAACGTCGTGTGGGACTGTGGGCGCGACGGGATCATCGTCAAGGGTGACGAAAACCGCGTTGTCAACAATACCTGTTTATACATCGGTGCCCGGCGGCAACTCGGAAACTATATCGCTCTGCCGACTCGCGCCGAGCCGAAAAAGCCGTGGCGTAACCAGCACCCGTTGCTGTCGGTGCAAAACCAGCACAGCCTGATTGCGAACAATGCGGCACGCACGATCAGCGGCAACCAAGGCGCGCGGACGCCGTTTCCCTTTGCCGACTGTCTGTCGCACAACTACCAGGGCGATAAACTCGGACTGATCGCGCCCGAACATTGGGATTTTCGTCCGCGTGCGGATTCGCCGTTGGTCGACGCCGGCGCGCCCGTACACGGGATTGCCGAAGTGTTTCACGGCGCGGCGCCGGACATTGGTGCCTACGAAGCCGGGGGCGACCCTTGGCAACCAGGGCACCATAACGGTATATGGGTCGGTCTGCCAAGCGGATCGGCCGCGGCTCGCATTCTACCGATCGCATTGACGATGCCGGTTCGGTCCACCGTCCAACTGCGTGTTACGCCCACAGCGGCTGCATCCAGCGTGGTTTGCCGTTTCACGCCAACCGATTGGATGCGCCCACGGAACGTGAATGTGCCGCGGAGTATTGCCGGCGCGCGTGGTATCAGAATCGACGGCCCCTGGGGGATAGTGCAACTGGACGTGCCCATCGAGCGCGAACAAATCGTGTGGTTTCCCGATCCGGACCTGGGCAAACCAGAACCGCTCGCCACCCGCTTTGATTCGTGGCTATCAGAGAGTGAACGGCAACAGCGGGAGATTTTGGCCCAACTGGAACAGCTTCGTCAACGTGGCAAGGCCCTGGATCTCATCGTGCACGGCGACTTCGAGAGTACGGATATGAAACCGTGGTCGCGTGCCAGCAACGGCCGCAAGACACCAGATGCGATGCGTATCGAACGCGTGCGACGCGGCACGGATGGCGGTTGGTGCGTCCAAATCGAGTGCGCCGACGCGGAGCTCATGAAAAATGGCGTGCTGAAGTGGTTGCATCCGTTGCCACGGACTCTCCAGTCGGGGATTTATGTCCTGTCGTACGACTTGCGCGTCGATGACCTGCAACCCCGCGACCCGTCCGGCATGTTCTGCAGCTACATTCGCACGACGACCCCGTCAGGTGGCGGTGCCAATGTCGGGCAACGCGAGAATGCCGTTCACGAGCATCACATCGATTGGACCCACCGTGATTGTGTCATCGAGATCCCCGCGGGGGCGCGACCGAGCTTCGTCTCGTTGCAACTGCACAAAGCGACCGGCTCCGTCTACGTTGACAACGTCAAGTTGTGGCGTGTGCGTTGAGTTGCATGGCAGGCAAACAGACGGCGTAACTGTAACCCCAAAGGCTGAAAACCGCAGATAAACGCAGATGAGCGCGGATAGGGCAGTCCACGGTATAATGCGCGAAGTCGAACGCGCAATCATGATGACGTGCGATACGAAGAAGAAAAACAACTCTCCCCCATGAATATCAGCGCCTATCCGCGTTCATCCGTGGTTAAGTATCTGCGAATCGTGAACGGATACCAGCCGGCGATGCGCCTTCATTCACAAGGGGCGTCTGGTTGCGGGGCCAGGTGCGGGAGACTCGCAATCCAAGCGATTGCCTGCGTTGCGCGGTCAACGGAAATCTCCGAGTCGCGTGTGTGTCCACCCGGCGCCCCTTCGGTCACGTCTTCTGCGCGTTTTCACGGTGCGTGATACATGATACAGTACAAGGGTCGATCTCGATAACTGATTTTCCATACTCGAAAACAGAGGTTGGCGACACACCATGAACAAACTGCTCGGTGCCCTGGTTCTCACTCTCTCTTGGTTCGCGTTTGGGACCGGACCGTCGGCCGCGGGGCCGTCCAATATACTAATTATTCTGGCCGACGACATGGGTTACGGCGACCTGGGATGCATGGGCAGCGAACTGTTGGAGACGCCAAACCTGGATGCGCTGGCCGAATCGGGCGTGCTATGCACGCAGGCTTACGTTGCCAGTGCGGTCTGCTCGCCATCCCGAGCTGGATTGCTTACCGGACGCGACCCGCGGCGATTCGGTTACGAAGGGAACCTCAATGCCTCGGCGGCGAATTATGCC
>CAZSOG010000313.1:0-6335 GCA_964607555.1 uncultured Pirellulaceae bacterium
ATTTCTAATTTCTTATTTCTAATTTCTAATTTCTAATTTCTAATTTCTTATTTCTTATTTTCTTATTTTCTTATTTTCTTATTTTCATCTTCACGCGACGCACGATAGGCCGGACCGGGACCGACCGATTGCGGGTCGGCACCGAAGCGCGGCGGCGTTTCACTAATCGGGGCCGTATCCGATTTGAGCACGAACTGGCAGTCGGCCGGCGCGACGGCCGCACTAGGCAAGAGGGGCTTTCCCGCGGCAGCCCCGCGAAACTGCACCTCGCCTTCGGCCGATTGTTCGCTTTCGTCATGACAAAACGTCCGCCATGCGGCCAGGGTGTGTGGCCCCGAGCGGGCCGGGGCACCAGGCCGCGAACCAACCGACATGCCGCAATAGGCGCGGCGAACCGAGAAGAAATTGTCGCTGCCGGACCAACGCACGGTTTGGCTCAATTGATCCAGTGCGACGATCTCCGTTTGCAGTGGTTGCCCGGTCGCCGGCAAGCTGACCGTACAGAGATAAGCAACGTCAAACAGGCACTTTTGGACGCGCACGTTCAGGTGGCGGTCGGACAGCGCGCGGCCAACTCCGTACTTCCACAGGCGCAGACCATTGAACGCAATGAGTGTACAAGACTGCAATTCGACAGCCGGCCGGTCGCGTGGGACGTTGGCCAGCGCGCGGCGTAGCGTCACGGCATTTTCGGCCATGAGCACGGAATTGGTGATGGTGACGCCGGCCTGCTCGGCGGCCACGACGACCAGCGCGGACCCGCGCGTGCTACAGGTGAGCATGCAATTTCGCAGTTCGGCATCGGCCTCGTCCAACACCATGCACGATGCCCGGGGTCCTTGCGAGCCGGACACGGTGAAGCGGCAGTTCGTACAGCGGAGGCGACACCGTTGGACCAGGAGCAGGCTATCCGGATTCACATTCTGTTTGCCCCGCGCGACGTAGCGAAATTCAATCCCTTCGAGCACGAGGGGCGCGTGCGCGATCAGTCGTGCCGGCGTGGCGGACGTCGCATCGTGGACAAAACTGATCACGGGTGCCGGCCCTGGCGTGGCACGGATCACCAGTCGTTTCCCCGCCGTATCCAACGGGGCATCGCATGAGATCGGGACACCGCCCCGGATTTCGATCGTGCTTCCGTCCCGTGCCGTGGCAAACGCCGCGTGCAAGTCAGGCACTTCGAGCCAGGTCGTGTCCGGCATTTGGACGCGCAAACGGGCTATGGCAGCCGCCCCGCCGTGGGTGTTGGCAGCGTGTTTACGTAGCGGCGCGGCGGACGGGCCGTGTCTGGTTGCTTCACGCGTGGACGACGGCGTCCACTGCGGCGGCCAGTTCCAGACCATCAGCAGAAGCAAACCCAACGCCACTGCGCCGACCACAAGGACCGGCCACCTCTGACGCCATGGCGATGTGCCTGCCCGGCGTCTTGGATCAGCGGGTGCCGGCTCCCCATGTCCCGAGGGCTCGGCATCGCGTGCCACGTCAATACGATGCGCGGCGCACATTTCCAACACGGCCGCCGCGGTCGGAACGCGCCGGTCCGGATCCTTTTCCATGAGGCCACCAATGAGCGTGACCAACCAGTCGGGAACCGCGGCGTTCAGATCGTGCACGTCCGGCGCGGGCTGGTCGACCACTTGGCTTAGCACGGCCAGCGCCGTCGCCCCTTGAAATGGTGGGCGTCCGGTACAAGCGGCAAACAAGACGGCGCCGAGGCTGTACAGGTACAGTGCCACGTTTTCGGTTTACATCGTGGCTGAACGCGCCGGACGGCACAGGCAAACAGCTGCCGATCATATTCGCGGTCCCATTCCGTCCGCTCCGCGGCCGCATCAGGAAGTTCCTCCAACTGCGCACGGACGCGAGTATCCCCGCTGCCGCGCGCGGTGCGGGCGTCCCGCGAAAAGAAATTCGTCAGCCGGTTCCGCGTTAATGTGAACAACCAGCCGCGAAACGACCCGCGATTCGGATCGTACCGAAATCGTTCGATGCTCCGTGCGATCTGCCGTAAAATATCCTGTGTCACGTCCGCCGCGTCGGCCTCTTGCAGGCCTTTTTTGCGCGCGAAACCATGAATCAAGGGCGCATAGATGCCCACGAATTGGTCCCAGGCGTCCCGGTCTCCCAGATCGCGTATGCGTACCAACAAACTCGGCCGCGTTTCAGGTTCGTCGCTCACGGACCAAGAGCCCTCATGCCATCGGATTATCGAACGGCGTCACAACTCGAAATATACCACAGGGTGACCGTCGACCGCCATGTCTTCAACGCCCCAAAATGGTGGTTCCGGCTCGGCCCTCGGGCATTGGTGAAGCGGCCGGCAAGACGCACGTCGCGAGCTCGCCGCATGCAACATCAAGGCCGCGTCGATGGGATGCTAAGACCTCATATTTGCCGATACACACTCCCGGATGCACGATCACACGCTTGCCCGTGGCTTGCAATCGGTTCTTGAGTAATGGACAATAACACGCGTTGAGTAGCTCTGCCCTGGCCCACCCCTCAATTCAATCCCGATGAGGCAATCCATGAGTTCTTCACGACGTGTGCCCGTTATTACACTGGTTTTCTGTGCTGGCATGATGTTCTTGCTAACCCGTTATGCGGACGCGGCGACCCAAGCGGGATTCGGCGACGTCCAGTTGCTGCGTGATCAGTGGGGCGTCCCGCATGTGTTCGCCGACACGGACGCGGGCGCCATGTACGGCCTCGGGTACGCGACGGCCGCGGATCGCGGCTTCCAGATGTACTACACGCTACGCATCATTCAAGGCCGTTTGGCCGAAGTCGTTGGCGACGTCGGTAAAGTGCGGCGTAAAGAGACTGCCGTGCAGAATGACCGCAAGATGCGCACGTTCGGCTTCGCCCGCGCGGCGCGGCAACGCATCCGCGAATTGGATCGCGAGTCGGTTGAGTTACTCGACGCATATGCGCGCGGCGTGAACGCGTATTTCGACCAGCATCGTGATCGGTTGCCCGAGCTATTCGCGCGCACCGGGTTGCGGCCAGAGCCATGGACCGCGGCGGATTGTCTGCTTTCCTGGTGGCATCTGGCACAGTTTTTCGCTACGGACGGGACTCGTGATTTGCTGCGTTTTCGCAATTTGGGGCAACAAGACCCGCGCGCCCGTATGCAAGGTCGTGCAGTGCCGCCTGGACGGGGTGGTGGACGAGGCCGAGCGGGCCGCCCGATGATGACGCCACCCGCCGACCTGAAACGCGTCCCACAAGACGATTCGGCCGCCGTCGTCGGCCGCGACGATGTCACCGAATCATGGATCGAAAAGACTCGGGCCTTCCTCACGGCGCACGGCTTCGACGTCGATGCATCCGCAGCCGGGCAGGGCACGCCGGTCGGGCCGAAATTCAGCCACGCATGGGTTGCCGACGGGCACTTCTCGAAAACCGGTTCGGCCGTCCTGGTCAGCATGCCGCAAACCAACGTGGCCAACCCGTCCCTGTTCTATGAGTTTCATATCCATGGCAAGACGATGGACGCACGTGGCGCCGGTGTTGCCGGCTCGCCGATTATCCTGATCGGATGGAATCGCCATGTCGCTTGGGGCATGACGGCGTTGGGCGCCGACCAGGCCGATCTGTTTCGGCTCAAGACGGACGCCGCGCACCCCGGCCAGTACCTGTTCGATGGCAAGTGGCTGCCGATCAAGATGTTGCGCGAATCGATCCAGGTAAAAGGCGGGGCATCTCAGGAACTTACGATCCGAGAGACGCGGTTCGGACCGATTGTGAACCAATTCGCATTCGCCCGACCGGCCGATCCACCGGTTGCCTTGAAGCGAATCCCGATGTGTGACACGGGCCACGACACCATTGTTGGCGGCCTGGCCATGATGCGCGCGACGAATGTCGCGCAATTCATGACCGCCTTGGAACAATGGCGGTTCCCGACCGCGAACGTGTTGGTCGGCGATCGCGATGGCAACATCGCGTATTCAACAATCGGTGCCCTGCCCCTCCGCGCGCCCCTGGCACCCGACAACGGCGCGGCGGCGCACGATGGTTCAGCAGCAAAGTTCGATTGGCAGGCGATCATCCCGCAAGACCTCGTGCCGCATGTGGTGAATCCGAAAGAAGGCTATCTATTCAGCGGCAATCACCGGCCCGTGGGGGCGTTCTATCCGATCCCAATCGGAATAAGCACCGGTTCGATGGGTGATAGTCTGCGCTCCTGGCGTTTGCGCCAGTTGCTGACCGGCAAGAAATCGATGACCGCGCAACAACTGCTTGACATGGTCCACGATTCCACCAACCCCGCTCGGCAGGCGGTCGTTCGCGCGGGCTTTCATCTGCGCGATACCCTGAAAACCGATCTGCGGCAAGAAGCACAGCGGGCCCTGACGTACCTTGAACCTTGGTTCGCCCAAGGAGCCCCGTCGCGGCTGGATGTCAAGGGCGCCGAGCTGGCAACGTTGATCAACACGCAGTTCCGGTTCATCAACACGGATTTAGCGTTCGCCTACGGTGGTGGCGAGTCGGGCCTGAGCCACTTTCTGAAGACGCTAAATCATCGGATGGATGAGAATCCGAAAGCGCCCATCACCCCATTGGAAAAGGCGTACATCGAGCGGCTACTTGTGGCTGCCTGGAACAGCGCCAAGAACAAGTGGGGTGATGATCCCGGCACTTGGAACGCGCAGGCACGCCAAGAAGTCACACGCGGTCGGCTCGGCTACTACGAGAGCTTGGATGGGTTCCCGACCTTGGACCGCCAACATGACATGCCGATGCCGCCCCTGGCTTGCGTTGATCGTGCAACCGTCTTTTCGCAGGCCGGCCAAGCGTACGTGCAATGGGTTCCGCTGGCAAACGTCGACCAGGCACGGTCGCTCTGCCCACCCGGCCAAAGCGAATTGCCCGATAGCCCGACGCGGACCGTGAACGTCGATGGCTGGGTCCACGGCCGCTTGCACGCCGCGCCGTTGTCGCGGGCCGCGCTCGAGCCGCTGATCACGAGCCGGCACAAGCTGCTGCCACGCGACTGAACGGTGCGCACCGTTCAAGACGGGGCGACCCTGGGCTTTGGAATGGAACCGCTTCGCGGTAAAGACATGGGGACGGACCGAGCGCCGATGGCCGGAGGGGCTCGCATTCAAGGTGCCGCGGCACCATAACTCCGGCGGAACCGTTTTCCACGCGCACACCGTTACACCCTGCCACGAACACGTTCCTTACGCCGAAGGCGTCGCACAAAGAATTGCAGTAACTGTTCACGGACCAGAAGAAAAAGAACACTAATCCACGCTAATTATCGCTAATATCGGACAACCTCATCTTGAGAAGCCGCCGACTTTTCTACGACCTGCCGGATTCATGTTGCGTGTCGCAGACTGTGTCGCAGACTGTGTCGCAGACTGTGTCGCAGACTATGTAGTGCGGCATCATTAGTGTTGATCAGTGAACATTAGTGTTCCTTGATAGCAGATGTCGTGAACGGCTACGAATTGCAATCCCGCCGCGCCCCGGCTCGACGCGTAACAGAACGCTCTCCAACGGCTACGCGTTTTTCCACAGCCCCCAGCGGGCCTATCGCGGCACGCCCGGCAAATCAGAAACGCCAGACGATCGGGATGACGGTCAACGCGACCAACATGACGATAATCGCCAGCGGAGCGCCGCATTTCAGGAAATCGCGGGGCCGATAGCCGCCGGGGCCCATGACCATTAGATTCGTCTGATAGCCAATGGGGGTTAAGAACGAAAGCGACGCCGCAAGCGTGATGGCAATGATAAACGGTCGCGGATTGTAGTGCCCCTCCCACGCCACCGCCACGGCCAATGGTAACAGCATTGCCGCAACCGCGTTGTTCGTGATCGTCTCGGTGAAAACCAGCGTCAACACATAGATTACGACCAGCAACAGCATCGGGTGCGTGCCAAATGCGGTGACCAGATACTGTGCGATCGCCGTCGCCGCGCCACTGGCCGTCAATGCGCGCCCCAGGCCGATCGCACATATAATCGTCAAGAGCATCTGAATATCCAGGGCGCCGCGCGCCTCGGACATCGAGACGCATCGCGTGATGATCATCAACGTGGCGATCGCCATCCCACAAATGGTCAACCAGCCTGGATCCCTGCCGTACCACGTGGCCAGACAGAGCAAGATGACAAGCAGCACGCCCAGCGCGGCCGCCAGCTTCATCTTGTGATGTTGCCGCGGGGCTGCGCCCTGCACATCGCTAACCAAATAAAAATCGCGACTATTTCGGTAGGTTGGGACAAAACCGGTTCGTGTTTGCAAGAGCAGCGTGTCGCCCGGCTCAAGCACAATATTGCCGATCTTATTGGTGACCCGCTCCCCATTACGGTGGACG
>CAZSOG010000314.1:0-4705 GCA_964607555.1 uncultured Pirellulaceae bacterium
AAAGAACACTAATCGACGCTAATTCTCGCTAATATCGAAAAACCTCATCTTGAAATGCCTTCGATTTTTCCACGACCTGCCGGAGTTGTGTTGATTGTGGCGGACTTTTCAGGCCGGTATTATTAGTGTTGATCAGTGAAGATTAGTGTTCCTCGATAACAGATGTCGTGAACGGCTGCATAATTTCTAATTTCTAATTTCTAATTTCTAATTTTTTATTTTTTATTTCTAATTTTCTTCTTCTTCAAAACTATTTTTTTCGAGGTTCCGCATGGCCGACGACTTGGAAGCCTTCTTGAAACGTGCGGCAGCACGGCGTGCACAACAACGGAAATCCGGCGCGCGGCCGCCGCAACCGCGGCCCGCCGCGGCGCCGCCGGTCCGTACTTCCCCACCGCCGGTGCGGGCCGAATCGATCCCGCCACGCATTAGCACGCCGCAGCCGGCGGACGTCGATCGACAGTTCGCGCAGCGTAGTCATCAGATGGAGGTCGAAACCGAACAGCTGGGACGCGATGTTGAACAGGAGGACGAACGGCTCGAAGCCCACATGCATGACACGTTCGACCATCGTGTCGGGGAATTGGACGAGGATGCTGGGTTCGCCGGCGACCTCGGTTCCACTGCACCGAAACGGGACGACGTGAGTCTGGACCTGATCGCCCTGCTGCGCAACCCGGTTTCGATTCGCAATGCCGTCCTACTAAGCGAAATCTTGCGGCGTCCCGAGCATCGTTGGTAAGTCGCAGTACGATGGACTGCCAAGTCGGTCGTAGAAGCGGCGCAACACCCCGCGGTGGCCTTGTGCCTTGACCAACGGAACGTGCCGGTCGAAACCAACAAACGGGTGCCTCACCACCACAAACAACGGACGAAACAGATGGCAGGTCCTCGAATTGCTCCGGAAACGACACGCGTTGGTTGGATTGGCACGGGGGTGATGGGCGCGCCGATGTGTGGCCATTTGATGGGCCGTGGTTTTGCCATGACGGTGTTCAATCGCACTCGGGAGAAGGCCCAGCCGCTGATCGATCGGGGCGCGCGGTGGGCCGATAGTCCGCGTGAATTGGCAGAACAGAGCGACATCGTATTCTCGATCGTTGGATATCCGCGCGACGTGCGGCAGGTCGTGCTGGGAGCGGACGGTGCGTTGAGCGGTTGCCGGCCGGGCATGATCCTGATCGACATGACGACCAGTCAGCCATCGTTGGCGGTCGAGATCGCCACGCTGGCGGCCGCGCGGGCCGTGACGAGTATCGACGCGCCGGTTTCCGGTGGCGATGTTGGCGCCCGTGAAGCACGTCTATCGATCATGATCGGTGGCGATCGCGGGGTTGTTGAAGGCCTGCAACCGTGTTGGGAGGCGCTGGGCAAGACCATCGTCTATCAGGGCGGACCCGGTTCGGGGCAGCACACGAAAATGGTGAACCAGACGCTGATAGCCACCAACATGATCGGTGTGTGCGAGGCTCTGCTGTACGCGCACCGCGCCGGTCTTGATTTGGACACGGTGCTGCGGTCAGTCGCATCGGGAGCTGCCGGCAGTTGGTCGCTCGCCAACCTGGGGCCGCGCATCATTGCCAACAACTTCGATCCCGGATTCTTTGTCGCGCACTTCATCAAGGACATGCGCATCGCGTTGGACGAAGCCGATCGAATGGGCCTGGCGCTGCCCGGCCTGGCGCTTGCCAAGCAGTTATACTTGGCGGTCCAAGCACAGGGCCACGGTCGTGACGGCACGCATGCTTTGCAACTGGCGCTGGCCGCGCTGTCCGGCATCGATTGGCGTGCCCGCTGAATCGTCGCTGTTCACGAACCAGAAGAAAAAGAACACTAATCGACGCTAATCCTCGCTAATATCGTGCGCGGCTACGCTGAATCGTGGCCCGACCGTGGCCGGTCGCGCAAATGCCGAAAAAAGGCAATCGTGCGAGCATCCCGTGGGGTTCCCTTTTCTCCTCTCGAACAACGGTTCGCCCGAGTCTCGTGCGCTGCGCACATGGCCGACTGATTTCGCGAAAAAAGCGACACGCGCCCGTCCGCACATGTTGCAATTGCCGACCGGGCGAGTCATCATTGTAAGCGAGTGGCTGGATTTTCTCCCAAGCAGGTGTGATGCGCGCAATGTAGTCAAGCCGTGAGAACCGCGCGTCCGCGCCGCCGGTGCGGTGCTGTGCCCCCTCGCGAATTGCCGGACTCGAAACCACCTTCCTCAAAATCTCGCGTGCCGCGTGCCGCGCACTGCAACAACTTTGTTTTTCACCTTGAGAAATCGTTCTGGAGATGACGACCATGAGAGTTCACCGTTGTCGAGTGACGATGTTGATCGCATTCGCCACATTGCTGTGTACACCGGTACTGGCCCAACAAAAACCGGCGGCTAAAGCTGCCGGTAAGTCGACGTTGCCGGACAGTGTGGTGCGGGCGTTACACTGGCGTTCCATTGGGCCGGCCAATATGAGTGGGCGCATCACCTCGTTTGCGGTGTATGAGAAGGACCCGACAACGTGGTGGGCGGCGAGTGCTTCGGGAGGGCTCTTGAAGACAACGAACAATGGCACCACGTTCACGCACCAGTTCGATCATGAGGCAACGGTCTCGATTGGCGACGTGGAGGTAGCCCCATCGGACGCGAACATCGTGTGGGTTGGCACCGGCGAAGCGAATCCACGCAACAGCGCGTCGTGGGGAGACGGCGTCTACAAGTCGACCGATGGTGGCAAGACCTGGAAGAACATGGGACTCAAAAAGTCGTTTCAGATCGGTCGGATCGCCATCCATCCGCAGAACCCGGACATCGTTTACGTCGGCGCGTTGGGGCGCTTGTGGGGCCCGAGTGACGAACGTGGTCTGTACAAGACGACCGATGGCGGCAAGACCTGGAATCGAGTCCTGTTTGTCGATGACAAGACGGGGGTTATCGACGTTCAAATGGACCCCAAACACCCGGACACTTTGCTGGTAGCGACGTATCGGCGCCAGCGTGATGGGTTTGATTCGAATGACCCGGCCGTGAAATTCGGGGCCGGGGCGGGAATTTACTTGACGAACAACGGTGGCAAGAAGTTCCGCCGGATTACGCAAGGGTTGCCAGCCGGAAAGCTGGGACGCATTGGTATCAGCTACTTCAAGAAGAACCCGCGGCACGTTTATGCGATCGTGGAGTCGGAACAGATTGGCCAGGTGCCGGCCGACTTTCCGTATGTTGGCATTCGCGGCGAGGACGCCGACGTAGGGGCACGCATCACCGAGGTTGTCGCGAAAGGCCCGGCCGAAAAAGCGGGTCTGAAAAAAGGTGATATCGCGATCGGCATCAATGGCAAGACCGTCCACTCATACAACGAGCTGTTGACCGAAATACGTAAACACTCGGCGGGCGAAAAAGTCAAGTGGGAAGTTTCACGCGATCGCAAGAGTGTCACGGTGGAGATCGAGCTTGCAAAACGGCCGAAGCCCCGCCCACGCCGCGGCCAACAGCAAAAGCTGTCGCCCGCCGAAGCCCTGCGCGCGGGGAGCCCGTTTGCCGCGAGTCTCGGGGGCCAGGCGGCCAACGCGCAGCTCCAACAGGGCAAGGATGGATTCAAGTACGGCGGCGTCTATCGTTCCACCGACGGCGGCGCGTCCTGGACGCGCATTAACAGTGTCAATCCACGCCCAATGTATTACAGTCAGATTCGCGTCGATCCGAGCGACGAGAAGTTCCTTTGGGTTCTCGGCACCCAGCTGTACCTGAGCAAGGATGGGGGGAAGACATTCAGTTCCAGTGATGTGACGCGGCAGATCCATCCCGATAACCATGCCCTGTGGGTGGATCCTCGGGACGGTCGACACGTCATCATCGGCAACGATGGTGGAATCTACGTGACCTACGACCGTGGCGCGCATTGGGACCATCACAACCATGTCGCGATTGGCCAGTTCTATCATGTTGCCGTTGGCCCACGGCGCGACTACCACGTGTACGGCGGCCTGCAAGACAACGGGAGTTGGGGCGGACCCAATCGGGCGGCAAGTGGTGGGGGGCCGATTAATACCGATTGGATCCGGATCGGCGGTGGGGATGGATTCGTATGTGCCGTCGATCGGGACGATCCGGACCTGATCTACTCGGAAAGCCAGGGCGGCGCGACCGGACGCATTAACTTGCGCACCGGCGCGCGGAGTTTCATGCGCCCGCGCCCGCCACGTGGCACGCGTTACCGATTTAACTGGAAGACGCCGTTCGTGCTGTCGCCGCACAATCCCAAGATCTACTACAGCGCGGGCAACTTTGTATTTCGTTCACCCTACGAGGGGAACAACCTGAAGGCCATCTCGCCGGAGATTACACGCACCGCAAAGGGGGCCGGCAGTGCCCTCGCCGAGTCGTTCACGGAAGAAGGGGTCCTGTACGCGGGGACCACCGACGGCGCGCTGTGGGTAACACGCGACGGCGGTCATGATTGGACGAACATCTTTGGCAAAGCCGAGCAAAAGACCGCGAAAAAGCCGGCGGCCAAGACCGCTGCTAAACCGGCCGCGTCACCCAAAAAGGCCGTAACGAAACCGGCGGCAGGCGCGAAACTGCCGGCCAAAAATGCGGGCGCGAAAAAGCCGGCGGCCAAGACCGCTGCTAAACCGGCCGCGCCACCCAAAAAGGCCGTAACAAAGCCGGCGGCAGGCGCGAAACTGCCGGCCAAAAATGCGGGCGCGAAAAAGCCGGCGG
>CAZSOG010000314.1:4805-6315 GCA_964607555.1 uncultured Pirellulaceae bacterium
CGCCACCCAAAAAGGCCGTAACAAAGCCGGCGGCAGGCGCGAAACTGCCGGCCAAGAATGCGGGCGCGAAAAAGCCGGTTGCGAAGCCAGCTGCTAAACCGGCCGCCAAGCAGCCGGCGAAACAATCCGCGGCAATGCCACCGGCGCCAAATGTCGGCAAGGACATTGTCTCCGGGACGTGGAAAGGGCGTTTTATCAGCGAACGCATGCCCGCCGATCGCACCGCGATGTCCATGGTCCTGCGTATGGACCCGACCGGCAAGGTTACGGGCACGATCGAATCACGGATGTTTCGCGGCTCCGGGGACGGCAAGTACGATCCCAAGACCAAGGAACTCCTGTTGACGATCCAGACGGAACGGTCCACGATCGACGCGAGCGGTACCATTTCCGACGCGACGCTCTCCGGTCAAGTCGATGTCAACAACGGTATGTTCAGTATCGAATTCGAGGCGAAACGGACCGGGGATGCGCCGGCCGAGGTTGCCAAGAAACCGGCCAAGAAAGTTGTGCCCGGCAAACCGCTGGCCGAGTTGATCCCGGGCCCGCGGTGGGTCAGCAGTATCGAGCCGTCGCACTTCAAGAAGGGACGCGTCTACGTGACGCTCGATGGCCATCGCTCGGATGACGATCACCCGTATGTGCTCGTATCGGAAGACTACGCCGCGACATGGCGATCGCTGGTGGCCAATCTGCCAGCCAATGTCGGTTCGACTCGAGTTATTCGTGAAGACCTCGACAACGAGAACCTGTTGTATCTTGGCACGGAATTCGGGATTTGGGTGACGATTGATCGGGGCACGAGCTGGACTCGACTCAACGGTAACCTGCCGACAGTCGCCGTGCATGAAGTGGCCATCCACCCGACGGCTGGTGAGATCGTCGCGGCGACGCACGGGCGCAGTCTGTGGATTTTGGATGTCGCGGCGTTGCGGCAAACCTCGGCGGAAACGCTGGCCGAAGCGGTCCATTTGTACAAGCCGCAGGCGGCCGTCAAGTGGCGTCGGCATCCCGGTCGTGGTTCGGCCGGTACGCGCCAGTTTGTCGGTGAAAACCCGCCGTCCGGTGCCATGCTTTACTACTGGTTGGCCAAGGACGTGCCCGAGGTCAAGGTGGAGATTTCGGATATCGAGGGCAAGGTGGTGCGCCGGCTCGATGGCAAACCCGAAGCCGGCCTCCATTCGGTCAACTGGGATTTACGACGCCAATCGCGTGCTCGAAGTGGCGGGCGGCGGTCGTTCGGCGGCCGTTCGGTGGACGCCGGCAAGTATCTGGTGACCCTGAAAGTCAATGACCAGCAGTACAAGACGGTACTCCAGGTTGATGAGGACCCGAACGAGGAATAGGAGCCCATTACGTCTGGCTCCTTCTAGAGACCTTATGGGCCGAAATTCGATGATCTTGAGTCAAGTTTGTGAATTGCAAGGAGTTCATGATTTGGACCGCCTCACTTGCTCTGTCACGAATGGCGCAAGTCATTCCAATCGAGGGAGTCACGCCCCCACCCACC
>CAZSOG010000315.1:0-6296 GCA_964607555.1 uncultured Pirellulaceae bacterium
AGCCGGCTGCGGTTCATGACCGGCGATGAAAAATATCTCGACATGGCCTGCCGTATTGGCGACTACTATCTGCTGGACGATCGCCATCCAACTCGCGATGCCGACCAGCTGCGGTTGCGCGACCACGGTTGCGAGCTGATTTCCGGCCTGACCGAGGTTTACGCGGCTTGTCATTTTGTGCGTCCGGACAAGGCTCGGGCGTACCGCGCGCCGATCCACGCCATGCTTGACCGTATTCTGGAAGTCGGCCTCAACGAACACGGCCTGATGTACAACGCGGTGAATCCGCGGACTGGCGCGGTCATCAACAAGGGCATCAGCGACAATTGGGGCTACAACTACAACGGGTTCTACACCGTCTATTTGCTGGACGGGGTCCAACGGTATCGGCAGGCGACACGGCGCGCGATGGCCAGCCTCAAGCCACACTACTGGAAATTCGCCTGGGAGGGCCAGAGCGCGGACGGCATCGCCGACTCGGTCGAGGGCGCGATCAACTTGTTGAACCGCGAGCCCGATGTGGACGGCGTGCCCGAATGGATCGATGCGAACATCGCGCGCATGTTGCTGATCCAAAGACCGGACGGCGTGATCGAAGGCTGGCATGGCGACGGCAACTATGCCCGCACCGCGATCATGTGGGCACTCTGGAAACAACAAGGAGTGACTATTCGGCCCTGGCGCGAAGATGTCACACTCGGGGCCGTGCGCGATGGCAAGACGTTGTATCTGGTGCTCAACGCGGAACGTCCGTGGCAGGGTCAAATGATCTTCGACCGGCCACGTCACAAAACCGTGATGCGGTTGCCGCTGGACTACCCCCGCATCAACCAGTTCCCCGAATGGTTCACCGCGGCCCCCGGCGCCAAGTATGTGATAGCCCCCAATGACTCGGGGGCGACCACAGCCTATGCTGGTATGCAACTACAGAAAGGCGTTTCGATTGAACTGACGGCGGGGACGCCAAAACGATTGGTCGTGCGCGCGCGCTGACTGCAGCGGCGGATCATCAATCCGTGAGTGTTTGCCGGTGTTGTGCACGTTGCCGTTTCAAGACCATGTCTTGGACGTGTTTAGCGCTATGCAGTGGCGTCCTTCGCGCTGCAGTCATTTTTTGCAGCCGTTCACGGCCTTTTGGTTCGTAATCGTAATCTTTTTTTTGGGCCGCGGCTCACCGCCGTGACGTGTCAAACGTCGCGATTTGGGGACTTGGGCCGAAATGATCCGATGAACATCGGGACGATCTCAAGGAGCAATCCCTTCCCTTCAACGGCCACGAATCCGTGGATGATCGTTGTCGCGACCAGCACATCAAGGTACGCGGCACACCCAGGCGCCGCTCCACGTGTGGTGTCGCATAAGCGACCACGGTTTGCTGAAGTGTACTTGCCATTTTCGGCCGCGATGTTCCGCGGAATGTGGCCCCATTTAAAATGCCCACCTCATCAGCGCGGGCCGGAAGAGGATTAAGATTAAGATTAAGATTAAGATAAAAAGCACCCGTTCACGCCTATTGGCGGTGAACGACCACCTTTTTTCCGAGAGGCGTGGGACTCTCGCCCTAGGATATAGCCTGGCGCCGGCCCGGCTGCCGCGCCCGCGTGACACGCGGGCGTGTTGCGTGCCAACATTGGAGCATGAGCAAAATGAAAACACAACGACAGAGAGATTACTTGGCCGTGCGCGAGTTGTGCCGGTTTACCTCGATTGTGACTGCCGTGATCGTGGCATCGCTGCCCTTGGCGTTACGGGCCCGGGAGCGGGGAACTGTCCCGTCTCGCAGTGGATTGCTCATCTTCGTGGGCATGCCTGACGCGCGGGAACTGGCATCGGCCCAAGCGGATTGGCACGGACTCGTACAGGTTCTTGTCGAGCGGACGGGCGAGAAGACCGAACTGAACATGCGATTGCCCGCGACCGAATACGGCCGCGCGGGTGATGGGCGAACAACGTTCCTGGAATTCGATGGTTCCCGGCTGCCCTTCTGCGAAAATAGCGTGAACCGTCTTGTCGTCACCGGGGCGACTCGAGTACCACGTGCCGAGCAGTTGCGCGTGCTGGCGCCGCGAGCATCATTGGTGAGCGTCAACGGCGACGTCGCGATCAAACCATGGCCGGCGGCGATGGACGAATGGACTCACGGACTGCACGACGCGACGAACAATGCGGTTGCGGACGACACGCTGGTTGGTCCCCCCGACTGTTTACAATGGATCGGCACGCCCGACTATTGCCGGCATCACAATTTTCTGGCCTCCGTCTCGGCGACCGTGTCGGCGCGCGGGCGTCTATTCACCATCGTTGACGAGGGCCCCCTGGTCTCCGACTACCTGCCGCCTAAATGGACACTGAGCGCGCGCGACGCATTCAACGGGATCTTGCTCTGGAAACGCGTGCTTCCCGATTGGGGGCCAAGACTGCGCAATTTCCGATCGGGGCCCGCGGAGATCGGCCGGCCGCATCGATTCGCCACCAACGGTCGAATCCGGGCTCGTCGTGTTTGGTTGTCGCGACGGCTGGTTGCGCTGCCTGCGCGCCCGGGACGGCGAACTAGTTTGGCGGTTCCGCGGCGCGCCGGAGGCACGTCAAGTCGTTGTGCGGGAACAGTTGGAGTCGGTATGGCCGTTGCATGGTGCCACGCTGGTCCGGGACGGCAAGGTCTATTTTGCCGCCGGCCGCGCGTCGGTTCTGGACGGCGGTGTGACGATTTTCTGTCTTGATCTGTTTTCCGGCAAGGCGCTGGCCAAGATCCGTTTTCACGACGAAGGTGGAGCAAAGCAGGATACCAGAAAGGAGCAGGACGCCTTGCTGGACGTCCTTTCATTTGTCGAGGGCCGCGTTACCATGCGCTCGGTCTGCCTGACATCGGACTTGGAACGTAGCCAGCCCGTGGCCCACCTGCAGTCGGCGACCGGTTTCTTGGACGACCACTTTTTTCATCGCTCGTACTGGGCGTATGCCAAGCGGGTCGCACGTTATACGACCGGCACGCAGGCGGCATCGGGCTACCTGGTAACGGTCGACGGCGCGACAGCCTTTGCCTATGGCCGTGCGCGGGAATACTATCTGGGACACATCAAGGGCTTCGAGCGTTTCCTCTACGCATCGAGTATCACGCCAAAACAGGTGAATCTGCCACCAGGTCCCCGCGTGCCGCGTGCGTATGACGGCTTCAGTCGGATGATTGCGAAATACGCCCCCAAGGGCATTGCGATCAAATGGTCCGCGCCAATTCCCTTGCTCGTCAAGGGCATGACGGTCGCCGGTGACAAACTGGTGGTTGCCGGTCCGGTATTCGAGTTGCATCCCTCCTCGTTTCTGGTGGATCCAGCCACCGACGCGATCCGACTCGGTTCCGCGCCGACCAACGCGCAACGGGCGCGGACGGAAATCGATCTGGCACGCCGCGGGCTGGCGGAAAAGGAGGCTCCTCGACTGTGCGTGCTGTCCAAAGAAACCGGCGAAACGGTGTTGAACCACCCGTTGGTCTGCAGTCCTGTTTTCGACGGGCTGATTGCGGCCGAGGGTCGTCTTTACGTATGCCGTGAGGACGGCATCGTCACCTGTCTTGGTGCCAAGACAAAGATGCCGTGAAGCGTTTACGGTTGTGCCGGGCTCGCCCGCGTCCCTGCGCTTGGCCAAAGGTGGTGCGTTTCTCCGAAACGTGCCGTGCGCCGTCGAACGCCGGGTGGCGGCGGCGGCAGGGGTTGAGTCCTGGGAGCTGCAACGGTCCACAGGTGGTGCGTCTCTCCGAAACGTGCCGTGCGCCGTCGAGCGCCGAGTGTTGGCGGCGGCGGACCGGCTGGTCTACCTGAAGGGGCGGATCCGCTACTGGCAAGGACAGCACGATGCGGCGCTCGCGATCTTTCGCGGTCTACAAGACAAGTACCCGAGAAGCACGTGGGCACGACGAGCCCGATTTGCAGCGGCTGTTGCACTGGCCACTTGGCGTGAGTTCCTGGCCAAGCACGCCAGCGATGCGGCGTGGAGTGCCGTTCAGCGGCAGGTTGTCGACACGGAATACATGATCGCCGTCGGCAAGGTCAAGCCGGTCGGGAAATCACCTATCAGCTGGCCGACGACCGCCAGTACACCGTTAAGACGGATGCAAAAGGTGAGGTCCATTTCGCGCTGCCGACACGCGACTTTTATGAGGAACAGGAATTGCCACTCGTCGTGGCGTGTCGGCAATGGAACGTACGGGGGCAATTCAACTTCCATCTGGCCACCCAGGGGTTTGCCATCCGACTAGGTACCGTGCGTGAGGTGTTCATCGCCGGGGAGACATTCGAACTGACGATCATGACGAAAGACCCCGCCGAAAAACCGATCGGCCAAAGGCTGACTCTTAGGGTGATGGAACTGACGACCGTCGAAGGCAAAGTGGGCGAGCGGCCGGTCGAAGAACACGCCGTCCAGACGGCGGACAACGATGGGCGCGCGCGCGTCACGTTGAAGCTGGACCGGGGCGGGCGGTATCGGCTGCGCGCCGAAGGTGTGGATCGCTGGGGCAATGCGGTGAGCGGCCAGATGGACGTGTTGGTATCGGACGACCATGACCGAGTCCGTCTGCGAATCCTCACGAATCGGCAGACGTTCAAGGTGGGCGATACGGCGGAAGTAGTACTGCACTGGCGCGAACGCCCTGCACTGGCGCTCGTTACGTTGCAAGCGGACCACGTTCTGGATTATCGGCTGGTGCAACTGAAGACCGGCGCGAATAAACTGCCGCTGATCATGGACGCCCGATTGGCGCCCAACTTCCAGTTGCAGGCGGCGGCGTGGGCGGCGGTTTCTTTGGGGGACCCGACGCCCAATCGAACCTGCCCAAAGACAAGTCGAGCGGGGAGCCTGCTGCACCGGGCGGCCGCGTGAGTCAGGTGGTTGATCCTTTCGCCGATTCCAAAGTGACTAAGGGCACGCCAATCAACCTTAGCCTGATCATCAGCCAGACGCAGCGGCTCTCGGGCGAAAGCGATGAACTAGCTCGTGGCGAAGAACGGAACGAGGTTTCTCAACGGCCCGATGAGACAGCGTACTGGAACCCTGCGATTGTTACGGACAAATCCGGTAGGGCCAAAGTGATCGTCAATGTACCACGGCATTCGACCGCATGGACTCTGATCGCCAAGGGCATCACGACAGATACCCTCGCGGGCGAAACGACCGAGCACATGGTCGCTAGAAAAGATCTGTTCGGCCAGCTTAAGCTCCCGTCCGCGCTGGTCGATGGAGATCGTGCCGATGTGATCGCGTCCGTACACAACGGCCGCGTGACCGAAGGATCGATTGACGTCACGCTAACGACAACAATCGCCGGGCGCACTGTGAAGCAGACCAGAACTGTCAAGGTCACGTCGAAAGGAATTCCAGGTGGTGTTGGCTGGTTTCGTGCCTGCCGACAAACTGAAGAGTACAACCAGTGCGTGGAAAGTTGGGCGTGTCTACACACCAGCTCCCATGGAGCGTGACGGACGCGACATCGCAAGAGGGTTCGCCAACGTTTACCAAAGTACCAAACAGTTCCAGAATACGCTGACACAACTGCCGATGGGAGATCGCGGACTCGTCGACCTGACGGTCCAACGTTATGTCCCCGAAAACCAGCCGAACGAGAAGGTCGCGTACCTGGTGGTGACGGAACCGATTCCAAGCGGTGCGACGGTGCTCGAACAGTCGATTCGCGGAGCCTTCCAGCGGTTCGAAATCCAACCGGGGGCGATCACGTTCTTCATCGGCGAGCGACGCACGGAGAGCTTGATCCACTATGAACTCGACGGATATCTTCCTGGCGAGTATCGAGTTGCGCCGACCGTTGTGCGTAACGTGTACAACCCGTCGCAGATCGCGGTCGCCGAGCCGAAACAACTGGTCGTTTTGCCGGCCGGCGTCCAAAGCAAGGATCCTTATCGTCCGACCCCGCAAGAGCTGTTCGCGTTGGGAAAACGGTCCTTCGATCAACACGATTGGGACCGCGCGGAGTCGTTGCTGACAGAGCTAATGACCCGGTGGAGTCTCCGGCCAGCGCCCTATCGGCGGACAGTCGAGTTATTGTTGGATATCTCCTTGCAGCTGCACAAACCTGACCAGATCGTCCGTTATTTCGAAATCGTGCATGAGAAGTGGCCGAGCAAGGAGATTCCATTCGCGAAAGTACTTCAAATCGGTGCGGCGTATCAAGAGATAGGCGAGTTTGAACGCAGCTACCTCGTATTCCGTGCCAGCGTGGAAGGAGCATTCATGCGGGAGAGCGGCGTGGCGGGCGTTCTGGCTTCCCAGGGCGAATTGCTGCGGAG
>CAZSOG010000316.1:0-243 GCA_964607555.1 uncultured Pirellulaceae bacterium
GAGTACGGCCTCCTTCGGTCACGCTCCCGCCCGTCGCTTGGAAACATGCGCGCACCGTGCGCGCATGTGGCATGCCTAAGGATCTAATGTCGCGCGCCAACACCGCGTATCGTCCCAGAAGCCCCCGCGTTCACGCGGCGGGAGCGTCACCTTCAACCTAGACCACCGCGTGCCAACACCGCGCATCATCCCAGAAGCCCCCGCGTTCACGCGGCGGGAGCGTCACCTTCAACCTAGACCACC
>CAZSOG010000316.1:343-6278 GCA_964607555.1 uncultured Pirellulaceae bacterium
GCGTGCCTGCGCCGGTAACCCAAGTAGGTCCAGCTTGCCGAGCCACATCTGCCCAGAGGAACGCCACGGATTGCACGGATAACACGGATAAATAACGGGTGAAAGTGTGTAACCCGGGCTTCGCCCGCAAGGCTGGAGGCCGCAGGCTGTAGACTGTCGGGTTTGCGGAGCTAGTTCTCGGAAAAAACATGCGCGCGCGGTGCGCGCATGTTACAACCTAAGAATCTAACGCGGCCTTCGGCCGCAAGGCTGGAGGCTGGAGACTGTAGGGTTTGTCGGGTAACGTCTCGGGAAAAACATGCGCGCACGGTGCGCGCATATTACAACCCAAGAATCTAACGAGGCGATGCCGCCAACCAACTGACGGATCCCCAGGCGGTACGGGCCGTGGGTCCAACCGTGTTCGGGGTGCCAGGTACGACGGACATCCTTGTCCGTCGGCACCCCGTTTTCGGCTGGTGCGCCGCGGTTTTCAAGGCGCGTCGGTCTGGTGGGGCTGGGGAGCAGCGAGGTTGAGGACGATTCATCGACGGACGTGGACGTCCACCGTACCGGGGACTCGAATGGCCTAGGTTGTGGACGAATCGTCGACGGACAGCGCTGTCCGTCAGCACACCGTCCGCGTGGTGCCACCGACGATTGGTCCAACCGATCCTGGCATGGTATAATTCTGGTTGAATCCAACTTCTCTTGTCTGATGTGACGGGGATGCGGCCAATGACTCAGCCGCTCGTCGTTTGTCAATACGCAAACTCTTTTGCCAAACAAACTCGTTGGAAGCGAACATTGGCCATGTCGATCAACACGCATGAGGAACCCCTGGTCCAAGCCGCCATTGACGGTGACCGCACGGCATTGGCGCAGCTTCTGTTGACATACTACGACGACCTTGAGCGGCATATCGGCGCACGCATCTCGCGCCAACTTCAGGGCCTGGAACGTCCCGAGGATATTTTACAGCAGACATTTGTTCGCGCGGCGCAAGCGATTTCGGCTTTCACGCCGCAACACGCCGGAGCGTTTCGTGGTTGGCTGAAGACGATTGCCGACAACCTGTTACGCGATGCCGAAAAACGCCGCCGCCGGGAACCGCGTTGTGTTCCGGGACATGGCGAATCGCAGTCGGGCCTGCTGGACGGCGTACCGACGGACATGACATCGCCAAGCGTCCGGGCGCGCCGCGCGGAACGGGCGGATCGGTTGCGGCGTGCCATGAGCCAACTGGCTCCCGACCAGCGGGATGTTCTCCACCGTCGTTATCTGCTCGGCCAATCGCTACAACAGATCGCCTCGGAAACAGGCCGTACAGTCGGTGCCGTGCGTGGCCTGTGTTACCGTGCACGTGCCAACTTGCATGCGGTCATGGGAAATACGTCGCTGTACTTCAGCAGTTGATTTTGGCGGACGGCGCAATTCGCGAGCTCGTTATGTCGACCACGTCATCAATGCATGGGACCGCCGCGGCTGACCGCGACGAACGCGTTCGCCGAATCGTGCTCGCGCATATGCGGCAGCCCGCGACGGAACAGGTTGTTTCGGACGCGCAGCTTGCGGCGCGCTACCCGGAGTTGCAACCGGAACTGAACCGCGAACTGGCAAAGCGCCGAAAGATCGAGGACGCATTGCGCATGGCCGAGGACGATGCGTATTGGCGGGCATTGCAACAATTAGAAGCCGACCAGCGCGCGTCGGACGCCCCAAACTCGCAAACGGATGATATCGTATCGTCCGAGCCGCGCATCGGTGACGAAGGTAGGTTGCCGAAACGGATCGGACGCTATTGCGTTGTCGGCATTTTGGGAGAAGGCGGTTTCGGACGCGTTTACCTGGGACGTGACACCGAATTACAGCGTGATGTGGCGATCAAAGTTCCCTGGCCTGGCCGAGTGCGTGACCCGGAGGACGTGGAGACCTATCTTGCCGAAGCCCGTTTGGTGGCCTCGTTGGATCATCCATCGATCGTGCCGGTCTATGATGTCGGGCGAATCGAGTCCGGACTGGGTTACGTGGTCAGTAAACGCGTCGTTGGCCAGGATCTGGCACAACGTCTCAAAGAGTCGCGTTTTTCGCCGGTCGAGTCGGTCCGTATTGTGCGGGCGCTTGCCGAGGCCCTGGCCCATGCGCATGCCCATGCGTTGGTCCATCGTGACATCAAGCCGGCCAATATCCTGCTGGATGATCGGCAATGCCCTTATCTGGTTGACTTCGGACTGGCGATACGTGGCGACCGCGTGGATAGCGCGGGCCGATTCGCGGGAACGCCGGCTTACATGAGCCCCGAGCAGGCGCGTGGGGAAGCACACCGAATCGACGGCCGCTCGGATATCTTCAGCCTGGGAGTCGTCTTCTATGAGATGCTGACCGGGCACAAGCCGTTTCGCGCGGAGACCCATGAGATGCTATTGCAGCAGATCACCTGGGAGCCGCCCCCGGCGCCCAGGCGCTGGGATCCCGCGGTTCCCGAGGAACTCGAGCGGGTCTGTTTGCGCATGCTCGCCAAACGGGCCGCCGATCGCTATGCAACCGCCGGTCTGCTTGCCGATGACTTGCGCGCATTTGAGCAAACCATCACGACGGGCCCGCGCGCGACCGGGGCCGCGGGCGGAGATTCGAAGTCAGCCGAGAAGACATCGCCACACGAACAGTCCGGCGGTTCCAAGGTAATCCCCAAGGGCCTGCGCGCGTTTGACGCCGGTGATGCCGACTACTATCTGCCGCTGGTACCAGGTCCGCGCGATCGGACCGGTCTCCCCGAGTGCATTCGCCAGTGGAAACACGGCATCGAATCGGCGGATCCAAACAAGACGTTCGCGGTCGGCCTGATGTACGGGCCGTCCGGGTGCGGTAAGTCATCTCTGGTTCGAGCCGGATTGCTGCCACGTCTGTCGCCAACAGTCCGCACCGTCTACATGGAGGCCTACGGCGACGATGTTGAGCGACGGTTGCTACGGCTGATCCAGCGGCAGCTTGGAACTGGTTCGGATGCGGCTGACCTGCCGGCGTGTCTGGCCGCCGTGCGTCGAGGTGACCGACTTGCGCGCACGGAAAAGTTGCTGATCGTTCTGGATCAATTCGAACAATGGCTGCACGGCAAGGATGAGACGGAGCGCCGCGTGCTCTTGGCCGCATTACGTCAGTGTGACGGTGCGCATCTGCAGTGCCTGTTGTTGGTGCGCGATGATTTCTGGTTGGCCGTCGGCCGGTTCATGAACGAGTTGGAAATCGACCTGGTCCAAGGCCGTAACGTGGCGCTGGTTGACCTGTTCGATATCGCCCATGCGCGCGGAGTTTTGGCCGAATTGGGCCGATCTTACGGCAGATTGGCCGATAAGCTATCGGTCGACCAGGAAACGTTCGTGAAACGCGCCGTCGCGTCGCTCGCGCAGCAGGGCAGGGTCGTTCCCGTGCGGTTGGCGCTGTTCGCGGAAATGGTCAAAGATAAACCGTGGACGCCGACAACGTTGAAGGCGATCGGTGGCGCCGAGGGAGTCGGCGTCGCTTTCTTGGATGCCGCGTTCAGTGATCGTACGGCGAATCCGGAACATCGCCTGCATCAACGGGCCGCCAGGGCCGTTCTGGCAACTTTGCTGCCCGCGCCTGGCCAAGACATCCGCGGGCGAATCAGTTCGGCGCGCGAGTTATTGGATAGCTCCGGATACGGAATGAAACCGCGCAAGTTCAACCAGTTGATGCGCATTCTGGACTCCGAAACGCGTTTATTGACACCCATGGACCCGGATGCGATCGGCTTGTCCGACGATGCGTTGCACGCCGGCCAACGCTACTATCAGTTGACGCACGATTACCTGGTCCCTTCACTGCGCAAGTGGCTGGTCGACCAGGAAAAAACGACGCGTCGTGGTCGCGCCAAACTACGTTTGGAGCAACGCGCTACTCTTTGGAACGCGCAGCCCGAACGGCGCCAGTTTCCGTCGCTCCTTGAATGGTTTACGATCCGCATCCTGACGCGTCCGGCGCGCTGGTCCGATGGGCAACGGCGCATGATGCGGGCCGCCGCCTATCATCACGGACGTGTGTTGACGCTGCTTGGGTTGCTGGTTTTTGTGATGTTGTACTCGGGCGTGGAAGTAGCCGCGACGGCCCGGAATCTCTTCTGGCGGGTCCGCGCCCGCTCGGCCGCCGTGGGGTTGGCCTTGGGACTCGATGATAGCGTCTGGCCCATGCTCACCAAGAGTCCTGATCCGTCCGTCCGCACCGAGTTGATTCACCAGTTTCGACCGTGGTCGACACGGCCGGAGACTGTCATGAGTCGCTACGCCACGGAACAAGATCCCGCCGTTCGGCAGGCAATGCTGCTGGTCGCCGGTCAGTTGCTCAGAAGCCCGGGACAGCTGACCGATCGCAATAGCGAGTTGCGGCGTGGTGACTCGTTGAATACGGGGCTGATCACAATCTATCGGACCGATCCGGATCCGGGCATCCACGGCGCCGCGCGCTGGGCGTTACAGCAGTACGAACAGGCAAATCAACTCAGCCAACTCGACGCGGAAATGCGTTCCTCGACAAAGGCACGCGACCGCCAATGGTATGTGAATTCGCAGGGCGATACGATGGTCATCGTGCCGGGCCCCGTCTATTTTACGATGGGATCAAATGTTTCGGCCACGCATCGCACGGACCAACCCGTTCACATTGCGCGCGTGCGCCGGAGTTTTTCGATCGCCAATTGCGAAGTGACGGTTGCGCAATTTCGACGGTTCGCGCGGGATACCCCAGCGACCGGTCGACCATTCGAGACATTGCCGGTCACATCCTCGCGCATACCTCAGGCGAATGTCCGCTGGTACGATGCGGCCGCCTATTGTAACTGGCTCAGTCGCGCGGAAGGCATCCCGCGCGATCAATGGTGCTACCTACCGAATGCGGATGGCAAGTACGCTGCCGGCATGCGCGTCGCGCCCGGTTTTCTGGACCGCAGCGGATACCGCCTGCCCACGGAAACCGAATGGGAGTTCGCCTGCCGAGCGGGCACGACCACCGTGCGGTCCTTCGGCACGCCGGATACCTATTTGGACCAGTATGTGGTGTGCCAAGATAATTCGTCGGGACATCTGAACGCGGTTGGCAGGCTGAAACCGAATGACCTCGGACTATTCGATATGCTGGGCAATGTAGCCGAATGGTGCCAGGACGCGTACGAAACGCCGGCCAACCACACGGCGGACGGACGGGGATCCGCGCCGACCGATACCATCGCCGCCGGATCGCTCCGCGTTGTCCGTGGTGGATCCTTCGCGGATCCTGCCGAGGATATTCGGTGTGCCGCACGCGCCGGTGCCGACCCTGACCGCCGGCAAGCGACGATCGGTTTTCGTGTCGCGCGAAGCTATCCGTGACGCGATTATGCCGATTCAGAAAGCTTCATCCACACGGAGATGGAGCCACGAATCGCACGAATAGGAGTAGCCGTTCACGACATCTGCTATTAATTGGACTGCGCAGGTTCGGTCGCAGTGCTAGCATCGCTAAGTGTTGGTCTAGTCGAAACTTAGCGATGGAAAATGGACTCGAATTAGTTCTAGCGGACCTGACGTCTCAATTATCGCTGTAAGTCCAAGAGAGTCTGATACTTAACTTCGCTTGCGTCAGGGCGAACCTGCGCTGTACTATTAAGGAACACTAATCTTCGCTGATCAACACTAATAATACGACGGGAACGTGAGTGAGTTGAGGACGGAGTAGTGCAGAATCACCGTTCCACCGGGATGAATCCGGCGGTGACGGGAAGCGCAAAGGGACCTAGCGCTGTGCGCGGGTCTCCTGACCCCGCACAGGGAGCGACCGAAGGTCTCCACCGCGCCGTCATGCGTCAGTTGGCTGGAGGTGAAGCCCATGTTACATTCTTAGGCTACCACATGCGCGCACCGTGCGCGCATGTTTCCAAGCGACGGGTGGGAGCGCGACCGAAGGAGGC
>CAZSOG010000317.1:0-6269 GCA_964607555.1 uncultured Pirellulaceae bacterium
GCGGCCGGGGGGGGGGCCCGGCACCACGGTCCCCCGCACACTCCGGTCGGCCGGGCATTCGGTCGCTCCGCGTTGGCGGCGGTTGCCGAGGTATGCATCCGCCATGATTTGGTGATCTGCGCGGACGAGATTCACTGCGATCTCATGCTGGAAGACCGCAAGCACGTGCCGTTCGCCACGCTCGAGACACGGATTGCCGATCGCACGATAACACTGATGTCACCGGCCAAGACATTCAATCTGCCGGGTTTGAACTGTGGCTTCGCCGTAATTCCAAATCCCGTATTACGGCGGCGGTTTGAAAAGGCGGGGGACGGAATCGTACCCCATCCGAACGCGCTCGGTTACACCGGCTGTCGTGCCGCGTACACGGACGGCGAGAATTGGCGCGTCGCGCTGCTGGAATATCTGCGCGGCAATCGAGATTTTCTCGAAGCGTTTCTTGCCGATCGCCTTCCCATGCTCTCAATGGCGCATGTCGAGGCAACCTACCTGGCATGGATCGACACGCGCGGTCTTGGCGACCGTCAGGGCGCCGCGTTCTTCGCCGCCGCCGGCGTGCGGCTGTCCGACGGGGCGGCATTTCACGGCGCCGGCTATGTCCGATTGAATTTCGGATGCCCCCGCAGGACATTGCAAGAAGCGCTGCAGCGCATCGAGCAGGCCGTTCGCCGTGCTTTCTGAACGCATTCAATAGTCCCGGAACGGACCGCGTGGTTCGGCCGCTTCCATGGCGGCACGCCAACGCGCAAAACGTTCCTTGAGCGCGCGCAGCTTATCCGGACGCCGCGCTGTCAGGTCATGTTGTTCTCCGATGTCCGAGCGCAAGTCGAACAGTCCGTTACCCCGTTCGGACTCGACCCATTTCCAGTTCCCGACGCGCGCGGCTTTATCACCGCGACGTTGCCAGAACATTTCCTTGCGGGGCGGTGGGGCCGCGGCTGCCAAAACGGGCATCATGTCATAGCCGTCCAGCACGACACCCTTCGGCGGTTGGACGCCAACTTGTTTAAGCACGGTAGGAACGATTTCGAGTGCGGACAAGAACGCATCGGACGTGCTATTGGCCGGAATGCGACCGGGATAGCGGACCAGACATGGTACGCGGATCCCGCCTTCAAACATCATCGACTTATGGCCGCGCAGCGGACTATTATCACTACCGCCCCCACCCCCGTTATCCGAGAAGAAAATCACGAGTGTATTCTTGGCCAACGCATATTGGTCCAGTAAATCCAGCAACTGGCCGATGGCATCATCCATGCAGGTGATCGAAGCGGCATATTCGAGTCGTTGGAGCGCTCGGTTCGGCGATTCGGCCGGCCGGCCATACTTGGTGCGCTGGACATAACCGGCCTCCTTTTGCAGGTCTGGATACATGTCCTTATACCGTGCGGGCCCCTGCGCGGCGCCGCGAATCTTCGGATCCAGATTCGAGGCCATATGGGGCGCGTTGAACGGTACGTACAGGAAGAATGGCCGAGCGTGATTCGCGCGGAGGAACCGTACTGCCTCGCGCTGGAAAAGATACGTGCAGTACGTTCCCTTGTCTTCTTGAGTTGGGCGGTTGTTGCGGTACATCGACGGCACACCGTACCGCTCGTGCGTGAAGTAATCGATCCCCGTGTTAACATAACCGTAGAAATCATCAAAGCCGCGGGCCAGGGGCAGGTATCGTCGGTGCATGCCGAGGTCCCACTTGCCGAAGATGCCGCTCACGTAACCAGCCTGCTTGAGCATCGCCGATAACAGGATCTCGCGCGTGTCCATGCCACCCACGCGCTCAAACGTGACCGCGTATTCGTCCGCCGTATATTTTTTTCCGTAGTCGGGCGCCTCGTTTCGAATCATGTCGTAGATGCCGTTCCGTTGCGGATAGCGCCCGGTCAACAAGCTACCGCGACTCGGCGTGCACGCCGGCCATGTCACGTAGAAATCTGTCAGCCGGACACCTTCACGCGCCAGCCGGTCCATGTTCGGCGTCTTGATCTGCGTACCGCCGTAACATCCCAGGTCATGGAATCCCTGGTCATCACTTACAATCAACAGAACGTTCGGCGGTGCCGCGATCGACCAATTTCCGTTGGCGACCAGGCACATCGCCAGTAAGAATCCAACACAATAACGGCCAAGTGATCGATTTGCTGTCATGATCTTTATCCCTCACAGAAGGGGTTCAACGAAATCCGTGCGACTCAGATGGCATCGCAATACTCGCTGGGCAACGCGTCTATCCGCAGCCCAACCGTCCTCCCGCCCCTGCCGGGTTTATCCCGGTAGAGCGCATGATTCTGCACTACCCGCGTCCACACCCCATCCATTTTCCCGCCCCTGCCGGGTTTATCCCGGTAGAGCGCATGATTCTGCACTACACGGGTCCCCCGTCCCATGGCAAGTCCCGCAGGGACAGCAGAAACTTGACTCAAGTACAACGCGTCTCGGCCCAAAAGGTCTCTGACGCGACTTGACCTCCCACTCAATGGCACATTGCCATTTTTGCGCGTACTGTCACTTCTCACGGTTCAATGCGAGAGGCCTTTGCCCCCAGGCAGATCAGACGCCCGTCCTGGGTCGCCACATAGAGACGCCCATGCGCCACTGCCATTCCATCCCAAATCGGCGGGGCGATCCGGCCGCGGCCGAGCAAATGCCCGTCGGCGACGGCACGGACGACCAGCTGGCCGTCCGATCCCAAGGCCAGGATCTGGTCGGTGGTCAGGACCAACGCGTCGACCGTCGGGTCGCTCTTTTGGTTAGTGGCTGACTCGTCGACGGCAAACGTAAGGGATATCCGATCGACACCGTCATCGGCCGAATCGGCCGTTGGCTGTCCGAATGCGGCAACGGTCCATTTCGCCTTCTCCGACAGCCGTTGGCTACGCCACGCGAGTCCGCCGTTTCGACTGCCTTCGCTGGCTGCCCAACCGGTGATCCACTTCGTATCAAACTTCTCGCCGCCTTCCAGGTTGAAGTCGCGACGGTAAATGGACTTCTTGCTTTCGAGACAGCCCACCAACAAATGGTCGCGGAACGAAACGAGTGGCCGGCGCGGCGCGAATGTCTTGGTTCGGGATTCATTGCGCGGCGCGTAGGACCAGCAACCGGGCGGCATCATCACCGAGCCATTCCCCGTATTGAGGCGGGCAAAGGCCTTCCAAGGATCGACGGACATTTTGCCGGTCGCTCGATCAAACACCCATCGTGACATGGCCACGCCATCGCCCTGTCGGAATAGCAAATCGAAGTTGTCGAATTCCAGAGCGCTCGAAGTGTAGTATCCCTTTTGCGGTATGCTATCGAGACGCTGCACCCAGCGGGTTTTCCCAGAGCGGGCGTCAACCGCGAAAACCAAGATCCCGCCGTCGGCGAACGACTGACGGCCCGCCGCGAAGTACGCAACGCCATCGACGACAAGTACACTTCCAGGCACGGGCCACGGCGATTCGAGTTGGCCGTAGGCGACAATCCGTTCGGTCAGCGGTGCCGCCCGCAGCCGCCAAACGAGCCGGCCATCGTCGAGTCGCAGGCAATAGACCCAGCCGTTCTTCGAACCGAACAAGCAAAGTCCGCGGTCGAGCGTTGGGGATGTGTCGACTCGGCCACTGGCCATGAACCGCCACTGTTCGCGTCCGGTTACCGCGTCCAGCGCGACGACTTGATGTGCATCCGGACGTGCCACGACAACCGTGTTACCCGCGATCACCGGTGGTGTCACCGGCCCCTTCACGAACGGGTCCTCGCGCCAGTCATCGAGGATCGGTCCGTTGGTCTTTGGGCCGGCACCGAGTGCCACGGACCAGAGTGTTGCAAACGCCTTGGGCCCCGTCGTGGCCGTACTTGCGCTGCGCCAGGCGTCGTGCCGATAGCAGGGCCAATCCTGCTCGGTACACGCGTCCGCCTCCGCGGGCGGCACGACCCCCTGGTCAATGGGGAACGCCAATTCGCTCAGATGCTTCGTTGCCGGGTTGCCACCGGGCCGGGCGGGCGCGAGTGCCGTGTAACCGCGCAACATCGGCCAGCATACACAGTGTTTAGGTGTGACATTAATAAGTCCGTGTGCCGGGATCCAACCGGCGTCGCGACCGCACGCGGCCTTGGTGATGCAATTCGCATCGAGCGCGCCGGACCGAAGGTCCGTCAAGTCCATGACACCGGAGAGTAAGTACCGGACGGTCGCCACGGGCGGAAAACAGTGTGCCAAACCGGCTGGATAGGTCGCTTCGACCTTGCCGGTCGGGATATAGATGGACGTCACGCGCGTCGGCTCGCGTTTCTTGTCGGCGCCGAGCCCACCTTCCAACAGCCACAGCCGATCGCCAATGAACATCGCACGCGCTTGACGCACGTGGTTCATACCGGGCAGAAACTCGCGTTCGTATACCGGGCTGCCATCGGTCGCGGAGACCATTTTGATTGCCGCCCCGGGCCCGTCATTATTGAGTGTCGAGATTTCACATGTCAGCAGACCTTCATGATAAACGCAACGTGTGACGCGCGCGGCCCAGGAATAATCAGCACGTTGCCACTTCCGTTCCCCGCTGCGTAGGTCGAGCACGACAACGCTCACCGCGTGGCCACGTTTCGGACTGCCTTGAAGAAACGCCACGAGGCCGTCACCGGCGACAGCGTGGCGAATCTCTTCGCCCTGGTGCGTCCAGAGCAATTGTCCGTCTTGTGGGTTAAAGGCAAGTAACCGATTCCACTCGACCGACAAGAGAATGTCCGCGGCATAGAGGATATGATGTGGCCGGGTCGCTTGCGGAAAGAGGCGGATCACTTTTCCACTGCGTCCATCACGTGATTCCAGTTTACCACCGGAGACCGTGAATACCATGCCGCCACCGGCCACCGGCGTGGCCGTCCCCGGTTTCGGACGATATCCAAAGCCGCCCTTGGCGGGCGACGGATTGAGAGACGCTGCCCATAACCGCAGCCCGTTGAAGCCGTCGCGGGCGAGGACACCACCGTAGTAGTTGCAACCGTCGCCGGTCACCATGTTGCCGATCTCCTGCCATGGACCGGCCAGCCAACGGACGCGACGCGGTGGACCGACCCGGGTGTCCCGCGAGACCGCGTTCCCAGCAGCCGAATGCCGTGGGTGGGTCCATTCGTCCATCTCGTCCGGCCATGGTTTGATGAAGATCCGTCCGGATGGTTGGCCGGCATCCGCGGACGCGCCAACCGTGGGCTCGAGGCCGGCCTTGGTGCAAGCGGGGGCGGTCACGGTCGCCGTTTGAAAAATCACGCTTCCGCGCGGGCACAAAACGCGCGTGAGTTCGGTCAACATCCGTGGGGCAATCGGATCTTGTACAATGATAAGATTGACCAGGTCTTCCGCGAAAGGAAGCGTGCCGGTCGGCAGATACGGTTCGACGGATATTAAGCCGTAGAGGTCGGTCTTGGCCAAGCGTTGCCGCGTCGCCGTGACTCGATCAATATCCGCGTCCAATACCTGGACCAGAAACCGGCCGGTCCGTGCCAGCGACTCGGCAAGCCGAGTATCTTGGGCACCCAGCTGAACACACAAACCTCCCGTCACTCCGGTTCTGGACAATTCGCGCGACAGGGCGTCGCGATCCTGGCCCGGGTACACGGTCACGGGTGCCAACACCAGCACACCGAGAAATAGAACGAGACCTCGTAGATCACTTCGATGGCAATCTGAAACCATTGATCATGTCTCCTGTTTGCAGCTCGCGCGATGGTTCGACGGTGGACATCATGATGGCGGTCAACGCCACAAGTATCGATCCTAGTTGCTCAAAACACTGCCGATGCCGTGGAAAATGGCCTGGGGGTCACCCACGGTGGATTCAATGTGAACCACCCGATTATACACCACACGCCGTCGGCAATCGGTGCCAACTCGCGATTTCCCAACAGCTCGGTTGATTCGTATTGTTGCTCCACGCGTTCGTGGCAGGATGAGCGCCCGCGGGGAGCGTGTGATTCTGCACTTCGGCACGTCGATTGCTGGCGAGAATCACGCTAACCTGCTAATCTATGAAGAATGGTCGTGGGTAGCTGTTCACGGACCAGAAGAATTGGACAGCGCCCCTTGGTCTGTCACGAATGGCACAAGTCACAACAATCGAGGGAGTTACGCCCCCGCCCACCTTGTGTGGGTGGAGCGCATGATTTTGCACTACAGCAGCGCGCCAAAAAAAGCCCCTCTTCTCCCCGCCCGCCGCGCAGCGGCGGGCGGGGAGAAGAGGGGGCCGGCGCGTGCGCCGCCGGTTAGTGCAAAATCACTGGCTCCACCCAGACAA
>CAZSOG010000318.1:0-6266 GCA_964607555.1 uncultured Pirellulaceae bacterium
GCGGGTCTCCTGACCCCGCACGGGAGCGACCGAAGGTCTCCAATGCATCGCCATGTGTCCGTTGGTTGGCGGCAACGACTCGCTAGATTCTTAGGCTGCCGCATGCGCGCACCGTGCGCGCATGTTTCGAAGCGACGGGCAGGAGCGCTACCGAAGGTGGGCGTACTCCCTTGTGGGTTGCGGGCCTCCCGCATTGGGGTTTCATCTTGCACCGCGGACCTGGGCGCCCATCCTGCACACATGGGTTGCGGGCCTCTCCCATGGAACCTCCATTCTGGTCGCAGGCGGCCGAATGTCGAGAATCACTCGCGTCTCCAGGGCGGTTGACGTTGCATTTCCTGGGCGTCTGCTTCAGAATGTAGGACTCCTAACGGTCCCATGGGCCCGCGTTGGACAATCGATCCCGAACAGAGAACGGACCGCAGATGCCTGATTCCCCCCTGCAACAACTCGTCTGCTGCATGGGTCAGCCCGTGGCGGGCAACCCGACCCAGTTCATGATGCAGCGCGCCTTTGCCGCCGCCGGTCTGGACTGGCTTTATTTGACCTTTGAGGTCAGTCCGGAAGATCTGGGCAACGCCGTGCGTGGCGCGCGTGCCATGGGATTTCGCGGGGCGAACTTCACGATCCCCCACAAAGTCGCGGTCATCGAGCATCTGGATCGGCTGACCGACACGGCGGCGCTGATGGGAGCGGTCAACTGCGTCTATCGGGAAGCCGATCAGCTTGTCGGCGATAATACGGACGGCAAGGGGTTCGTTGAGAGTCTGCGCACGATTGTCGACCCAACGGAGAAGAATGTCGTTCTCTTGGGTGCCGGCGGCGCGGCGCGCGCGATTGCCGTCGAATTGGGCCACGCCGGTATCGCCGAACTGACGATCATCAACCGGACGCCGGAGCGTGGCCAGGCGCTCGTGGATCTTTTGGTTGATCAAGTCAAGGTGCGCGCATGCCTGATCCCATGGAAGGGTGAATTGGCCGTGCCTGAGGGGACGGATATCCTGATCAATGCGACACCAATCGGCCTGCTCGACCCCGCCGCCGCCGTGCCACTCGACATGGATTCGGTGCGTCCGCCCATGATCGTGGCCGATGTGATATTGAACCCTCCCGATACATGGCTATTGCGACAAGCCCGGCAGCGCGGCTGCGTCACGCTCAATGGCCTGGGCATGTTGGTACAACAAGGAGTGATCGCGTTCCGCCAGTGGACCGGCCGTGACCCCGATCCCGTTGTCATGCGCGAAGCGGTCGAGGAATATCTGGAGATTTAGGTTCGTCACACAAACTTCGTGACGCCTGGGATGGCGACTTTCGCCGGCGGCGGCGTGCCGTCCCATGCGTAGCTGGAGGGCTTGAGTTCTTGTTTCGAGTTGAACGCTTCGTCCCAGGTCAACGACTGGCCCGTGTAGCTGCTCATGCGCGCCATGATCGCCATCATCGAGCTCTTTGCCATGTACACGCCGTTGTTGATCGTACGCCCCGCGCGCAAGGCGGCAAAAAAGGCATCGTGCTCCAGTTGGTGACTGTTTTTCTCCTGGGTCCGCGGCGCTTTCCACGCGTGCTTGCCTTCAATTTGCATGCCGCGATGGGCCAGCGAAGCGGTCCCTTCGGAACCGAATACGTAGGTTCCTGATTCGTTGCTGCAACCACGCTGATGACGCGTCGTCGAGAAGAGCCGCACACCGTTGTCGTACTCGAAAGTCGTGGCAAAGTGATCGTAAATGTGACCGTACTCGGGTCCGGTGCGCGCTTGCCGGCCCCCGGTCCCATAGCAACGGACCGGATACCGGTCGCCCATCAACCAGGCACAAAAGTCCATCTGGTGCACGAATTGCTCGACGTTGAAATCGCCCGACAGCCATGTGAAGTAGTACCAATTAAGCATCTGGTACTGCATGTCCGTCATACCTGGTTGACGGGCGCAAACCCAGACGCCCCCGCCGTAGCGTGCCGAGTGCAACGTGACGATATCACCAACCGCGCCCTCGTGAACTCGACGCACGGCTTCTTGAGCGATGAAGGAATACCGCGTGTTCAACCCCGAAACGATACAGAGGTTTTTCTTGCGCGCCAGTTCGGTCGTTTCCAGAACCGAGCGGATGCCGGGCGCGTCGACCGCCACCGGCTTTTCGGCGAAGACATGCTTGTTTGCCTCGATGCACGCACGCAGCTGCAGTGGACGGAAGTGTGGCGGGGTCGTCAATAACACGACATCCACATCCGAGGCGATCACTTGCTTGTAACCGTCGAAGCCCGTGAAGCGATGTTCCGGATCGACCTTGACACGGTCGCCAACCGCCTTGTTCCGCGTCAATCGCCGGACACTCGCCTCGAGCCGGTCACCAAACGCATCGGCCATCGCGACCAACTGAGTATTAGGATCGGCGGTCAGGGCTTGCACGGCCGCACCCGATCCACGTCCACCACAGCCCACCAGCCCAATGCGAATCGTGTCGTTGCCCGCCGCGTGCAGATTGCGGGCAACCGACATACCGCTCACCAGGGATCCGGCGGCCACCGCCGCCGATGTCGATTGACGCAAGAAATCGCGCCGCGTGGTTACGGGGGAAACTGGGGAGCGCGCATCGTTCGGTGAAGAGGTCATCGGATCGTCCTTTCGTGCACGAGAGGGAAGCGGAACACGACACCAGCTCTATCCATAGCGCCGCCACTTTGAAATATCCTGTGCGAGTTCGACCAGCGGGAGAACGGACTGCGTCAATTCACTATCCCGTCGGGCGAACCTAACCGCCTATAGAATATACCAAATCGCGCAACGTCAATGGCTGGTCGGTCGCCAAAAAAAGCGTTCCCGAAGGAACGCCTTGACGCACAAGACAAGGAGCTGCACCGTGCTGCGACTACTTTTTCTTGGCCAGCTTGAATCCCTTCGCGAAGGCCTTTTCGCCGAAGACGAGATTCAGTTGGTCTTTACCCTTGGCGGCCTTCACTTTTTTGACACAGCCAGGGCAGCAGAAGTGAACGTCGGTACCGGCGACTTTGACGACCAGATTCTCTTTCACCGGCTTGCCCATCAGTGGGCACTTCACCTGTTTGGCCTGCTTGGTGGCGACCAACTGCGCGTTGGCGGCGGCGGCGAATTTCTTTGGCGATTTCAGGAACTTCGCCTTGCAATGATCGCAACAAAAAAAGACCTTGCCGCCCTTGTAATCCGCCGTCGCCGTCGCCTTGGCGGCCCCTTTCGGGTTCATGACGCACTTGACGCCCTTGAGGGAAATGTCACTGTCCGCCCACACCGTCGCTGAAAGGACCAGCGTCGAGACAATCATCGCCAACAAAACTCGAGACTTCCGCATGAGACACTCCTCCAGCACAAGAAAAGAAAACCAGGCTGGTACGACCATCGCGCGCACACCCATGCACGGCGTCGGCTGCACCTGCCAGAAACACCGTTGCTCCAACCTTAGACGAGAGCAATTATCTTATTCTGGAGGCCCGACGGACCACTGTCAACGTCCAACTGCCGAAAAAGACCCATCGGCCCCGCTGACGGACAAAAACAATCTGGGCTGCCAACAGGAACAAAAATGGGCTAAAATGGCCGCTTGAGCACCGGTGGTCAGGTGTCGCCGTCGCGAATGCACTGCCGGAAAGCATGGCGGCGGATGCAGGTCGCGGTAGAATAATTGTTGCATGGAGGGAATCATGGCCCAGAAAAATCGAGTTTTGGCGAATTTGAAAAAGGCGCAACGACGGCGCATGCGACGGGTTGCCACCGATTTTCAACCACCGGCTGAATTGAAGGTCAAACGTGGGCTGGAAAACCGGGTCATCAATAATTACCAGAAAGTACTCTATGGCATCGAGTCGCTTTTTGCCTTGGCATACCAGGACGATGATCGTATCGATGACGCATTAGTCGCCCTTGTATTGAAGGCCGCGATTCGCGATACACGCCCGGCGGAGCCCGCGGCACGCGAACTACTGCATGGCCTGCGCGAAGTGCGGCGTCTTCACTCGCATCTGTCGCAGGAGACGTGGGTCGATTGCCTGCGTGTCGTTTATACGTCGCTTTGCCGACACAGCTCGTGCAGCGCGGGTGATGTGGATTACCTGCGTTTCACGGCGACCTACATTCGGTGAGCACCGGCGCAACTTGCCGGCGAGCCGACGATGCGCCCAGACGATCGGGCGATGTCCGTCCCGCTGGCACCGTGATTGCAAACGAGGAATCCAATGAATAGACGCGTTGCCGGAATCGTTCTGCTGACTGTCTTGAGTCTCACGCTGTCCAGCGCGCGGGGAAATTGGCAAGTCTGGACGGTCGTCGAGACAGCACGCGTGTTACGTAGCGCGCCACCCGCGCAAGGCACCGCGGTCGCGCTCCACGCCGCGCGCAACGAGTGGGAGAGTTTTCAGATCCTGATGCGCTCCGACACGCCCGTCACCGGGATCCGAGTTGAAGCATCTGATCTGACGGGCCCAGCCGGACACGTTCTGCAGGCCGCCGATATGCGATTGTTTCGCGAACATCAATTGCAACTGACCGTGGGCACCGTCCGCAACGATCACTTCAAGCCGGATTGGTATCCGGACGCATTGATCCCACTGCGGCATCCGCTCACTAGAAAACCACTTGGCAAAGCTCGCTTCCGCGCCATGCCGTTCGATCTGCCAGATCATCAGACACACGGGTTCTGGATCGACATCCATGTTCCACCGAGTACCCCCGCGGGCCTGTATCGCGGGACGTTCCATGTCACGTCCGCGACGGAGCCTGCCGTTGCCGTTCCTGTGTCTTTCACCGTCTGGCCGTTCTCCTTGCCGGATCGACCGACACTCCGTACCGCGTTCGGCTCGCCGGCGCAGCGAATGCGGGCCTATTATCGTGCGCGTGCCAAGAGCGGCAGTGAATCGCCGCCGTCGAATTGGAATGCCGTGGAGACAGAATGTGCCGACATGTTGGCACGCCATCATATCAATGTGACACCCTTTGCCGGCAGCCTGACCCCGGTTGCACGGGCCGACGGGGCCTACGCAATTCCCGAGGACCAAATCACCGCCTTGCGTCGTTTCACCGATCAGTACCACGTCAATGCGGTCCAGATTCCGGCGCCAACACGTGTCGTGAAAGACCCGGATCGTGAACAACGAAAGTTGCGCGCGTGGCTGCGGGCCTGGGACGAAGCGGCGCGGCTGCTCGACCGTCCCGGCGTTCTGTTCTACACGTATCTGCGCGATGAACCCAATGATGCGGAAGCCTACCAGTTCGTGCAGAAATGGGGCCGGGCCATCCGATCGGCCAACTCGGTCGTCAAGGTCCTGGTCGTTGAACAGACGTGGCCGCAGAAACCCGAATGGGGTGACCTGTATGGCGCCGTCGACATCTGGTGCCCGCTGTTTTCGCTCTTTCGCCCCGACAGCGCCGCCCGGCGCCAGGCGTTGGGCGAGACGATTTGGACCTACACCGCCCTATGCCAACTGAAACCGACGCCCTGGTGGCACATCGATTATCCGCTGCTAAACTACCGCGTGCCGGCATGGATCGGGTGGCGGTACCGGATCAAGGGATTGCTGTACTGGGGTGGATTGTCCTACTGGCGCGCGGTCGACGACCCGTGGACGGATCCAGCAACCTACCATGGCAGTGGCACCTACCAGCACGGCAAACAGGGACGCGTCTATAACGGCGAAGGGAGCCTCGTCTACCCCGGCCGCGCCGTTGGCTACGACGGGATCGCGCCCAGCATGCGTCTGAAAGCACTACGCGACTCGATCGAAGACTATGAGTACCTGGCGATACTCCAGCGCGCCGGTCGCGCTGCCGAGACCGAGAAAATCGTCGTGCCGCTGGCCACGTCCTGGTTCCAGTGGGACCCCAATCCAAACCGCTACGAATCGGCCCGCATCCGGTTGGCTGAGCTCATTGTCGCCGCGCAAGCGGCCGGCGAATAAGCAGGCGGCGTCCTAACGCAGGTGGCCCGCAACCCACAAGGGAGTACGCCCTCGTTCCGCGGCGGGTGGCATCCGCCTATGGCGGATGAGAAGCGGAAACGCACTCGCCCACACATCCGCCAAAGGCGGATGTCACCCGGGCGTAAAACATGCGCGCACCGTGCGCGCATCTGGCAGCCTAAGAATCTAACGACGCGTTGCCTCCAACCAACTGACGCGTGGCTTGGCCCTTGTCCCATCCGGCCACCGCCGGGTTTATCCCGGTGGAGCGATGATTTTGCACTACCGTGCCGTCAACACTACAACCGTCTCTCCCCAGCCCCGCCGCCCCCGCCGAAGGCGGCGGG
>CAZSOG010000319.1:0-6266 GCA_964607555.1 uncultured Pirellulaceae bacterium
CGCCACTCCGGCCACCAATATCTACACGGTTATCGGATTCCAGGTCATCATCGTTATCTTTCCGATCTCAATCCCAATCTCAATCTTGTTCTTGACGCCCGTTTTCCGGTGGCTTTGCTCGTACGCCCCGCGTGCCGGCAGCGTACCGGAGCATGTTTCGCAGGAGCCGCTCGGCCACCGGGTTCGTTGTCAGATTGTCCCGAATTCGCAGAGAATTAAGAATGAATCGTCCGGCCCCCCGCTTGTACACAGCGACCATGAGACCAGACGAGTAATCCTGGGAGGCTTTGATTGCCCCGGCCACGGCTTCGGCGGGCGTGTCCTGGCCCGACCAGACGGCGTCGGGGATGATCTCTCGATAGAATGTGTAGTCCATCAGGCCGCCGGCCTGGAGACCGTCGAAAATCGGATGGCGTTTGGCCCATTCGTCCTTGAGGTAAAGCCAGCCGCGGATCGTGTTCAGCGTTCCTCGGCGGGCAAGCGGTAGCCACCCGGTCGGATCGTCGTCGCGCCGGAAGATGGCGGGCGACAGGAAAATCACGGACGCACCACGCTCGATCCGATGCACCAATTCTTGCCAGGCTTTCGGACCGGCGTGAGCTGGAGCGGTGGAAGCCAGTATAAGTTCCCGCACGGCGGACGAGTCCGGTGAAAAGGGCCGATTCCGGATGCCGTGGTCAGCGAGCCACTTCGCCAATTCTGGATCGTCGCCCCACAGGACGACCTCCGTTTCGACGGCCGGCATTTCGGCGGCATCCGCGACATGGAACAGCGCCTCGCCACCGGCCGGCGCGCCACCATGTTCCATTGTCGCCAGGAATCGATACCTGCCGGCAGGGCCGTTAATCGTCACGTCCGCGGCGAAAAACGGAATGGCAAGCGGCGGCTCGCGATCGCCGTCCGCGGCGGGAACGCGCAGACTGACCGCACGCTGGAAAACGCACGCCATGTCCGGACCCATGACCTGAAGACGCACGGGGTACTCGCCCGGGGCCAGGGCGCCTTCGTTGGCCAGAACAGCCTCCAGGTGGATGCGCGCGCCACGGTAGATCTGGAGCGGTTCGGCGAACAGGCAGAAACGCAGTGGCGACCAGGCATCGTACAACGCGTCGACCGTGCCGGGCTTGAGGTCGCGAAACAGGGTCGTCAGACCTTCGCCACACATCACGTGGTCGATCGCCCCGGTCAGGCTGTGGCCGATGATGTTCGGGTTCGAACGGATCGCGTTCAGTCCAAGCAGGCGTTGTCCGGCCATCTTGCGCAGGCTTGCCATGAAGAAGTCCCGCGGACGGCCGAATGTATCCGCAAGCCGCCACTGCCGCCAATCGGCCAGAAAACGATTCAGTTTGTCCTGGAAAAACCGCGCGTCTTCAAGCCGCTCCGCCCCGATCTGCTCGTAGTGACGCACCGCGCGCCACAGGTCCACGGCGCTGCCAATGCCATATTCCGAAAGAAATACGGGCCGCTGTCCGGCCTCGAGCGTTCGCAGGGCGTGCATGGTGTCCGCCGTGTGTGGAACGCGGGGATAGAAATGCCGGTCGTCGACCGTATCCTCCCACTGCGTTGATCCGGGATTGCAGATGCTCCCGACACTCGATACCGGCTGGTTCCCGAGCGCCTGGGCGTCGTCGTACCGGACAAATGACGCGGCGTCCGGTTTTGGGCCCGGCACGAGTCGACCGTAGCTCCAAACGCCGTTCGGATTTTGCACAACGGAAAAATCGTCGGTGGCGTCAAACGTTCTGCCGGCGGCCGCGATGCGGATGGATATCGCCGTGCTGTCGGCTCCGTAACTTCCGTTACCGAACCCCACGACACAATCGATTGTATCGTCTTTTTGAACGGCAAGCTGCTTCGCGAATGTAGCCGAATTTCCGTGCCCGTGAAGATTGATGGCGCCATCGAACAGCGCGTGCCCGTTGTGCAGGACATGCACGTCGGTCGTTGCGTGCTCGGCAATTCCAGTAAACGTTGCGGTGATCGTCGTACGGCCATTCTTCGGAGCGGTCCAGCGGACACCGCTGTATTCACCCGTGGGACCTGGATGACAGGCCAGCACGCCTGCCGGCCAAGTGATCCCCAACGCCTGGATCACACGATCGGTCCGGTTCCTGGCGACCCACGGCTCGGCCGGGGCAATGCGTGGCCAGATGTCGAGCCCTGCCACGGCGCCGATGGGGGAACCGCCGTGCGCCCGGTCGTACCGGCCGCTGTTGAGCATGACAACGCGCGTGTCATCCAACTCTCGGACCAGCGGCAGCATGCCGACGGCGTGACGGAACGTTGGGTCGTCACGCGCCTCGTTCAAAAGGCCCCAGATAACGACGCTCGGGTGATTGCGGTCACGGCGGATCAGTTCGGTGACCGCTCGGTCGAACCGATCGGGCATCTCGGGACACGCGTCGATCGGTTCGGACGCGAACGACTCCTCATAGACCAACAGCCCGATCTCGTCGCATAAATCCAGTTGTGCCGGGAACGCGCCACCCCAGATGAAGCGAACCGAATTGAATCCCATGACCTTCAGGTTCAGGAGATCGCGACGCACGAGGTCGGGGGCGAGCGGCAAGTGGAGACCGACGGGGAAATGGTTACACGTGTGCGTGCACCGAACGTAAATGCGCCGACCATTGAGTCGGAAGTACCCGTTCGCGAACCGAAAATCGCGAAAACCGCAACGCCGCGACCGTTCGTCACTCGCACTGCTCCCCTCGATCACCACGCGCGCCGTGACTCGATAAAGATACGGGTCGTTCAGGTCCCAGAGATGTGGGGCCGACACCCGCACGGCCGATTTGACTCGCATGGCGCCCGAGGCAAAGGTCCGTGGAGAACGGATGCGGGCAATGGTCTCTCCGCTGGAGACGGGGGCAACCGACAGCTCCAGCCAACCACGGGCCGCCGTCTTCTTTGTGTTCACGACGTCCACCTGCACGTCGATTTTGCCTGTGCCAGGGTCCGGTCGCACGAAGAGGTCGTCCATCCGGACCGGTGGCACCAGCAGCAGTTCGACCGCGCCGACGATGCCGCCGTAGTCAAAGCCGGCACCCGCCCTGTACGAGACAACCTTGCAACGCCGGCCGGTCTGGCCAAGGACGATCCCATCGATTGGCTGGTCGGTGGGGTTTAACACGCGGACCGCAAGACGGTTCATGGCATTCGGCTCGATCACCTTTGTCACGTCGAGCGTAAACGGTGTTTCCCCGCCCTCGTGGCCGCCCACGCGGACACTGTTCAGCCACACGTCGGCCTTGTAGTCCACCGCGCCGAAGCGGAGCAGATATCGACCATCAGCAGACGGATGCTTCGGTACCCGGAACGCGTGCCAGTACCAGAATACCCCGTGCTGGCCGGGGAACGTGTCCTGGATGATCCAAGGAACCTTCGTCCGCTGCGCGTCGGGGCGTGGCGTCCGGAACCACTCGTCCTTGATTCCCACGTTTTGGGGATCTGGTGCCAGCAACCACCGGGTGCCGTCTAGCGAAACGATTGTGCGCGGAACCGGCGGCGTTTCCGCGCCCCCTACCCACCCATTATCGAGCCCGGCAACGGCGCACACGAACGACAAGAGCAGAGCCGGCAACACGCCCATCGCCACGAAACGGTCGCTGAGATGCCTTGCCACAATACAAATTCGAGCCATTGGATACTCCTTGGGCTATCCTTATCTATTCCACCACAACGGAGGCAGGGGTCGTTTCCCATCTTAATCTTACTCTTAATCTTACTCTTACTCCTCTTCCGACCTTTGCTGGTGAGGCGCACAGCGCAAATGAGGTAATCTCAAATGAGAGATTCAGCGCCCATGAATCAGGAGAATCGTCGCGCAACGGGACACGTCATGTCGATCAGGAGGAAGAGGAAGAGTAAGATTAAGATTAAGATTAAGATTAAGAGTGAAATAACCTGCCGTTCATGGCCAAAGGCCGTGAACGGTTACATATTCCTTGGGCTATCTTTACCTATTTCGCCAAAACGGAGGCAGGGGTCGTTTCCCATCCTGGAGCTGGAGTTTATGCCTCATCAAAAAAAACGGTACGTTCGAGCGATGGCTGGTCTGATTCTGGTGTTCTGCGTTTGTCCAGTGCCGGCGGCGGAGCGTCTTGCGGACATTGCCAGACTGGCACCTGGCTGGCATGGAGAGATCCTCGCGAAGGTGGAGCAGAGCTATGCGGGATGGGACGTCGAGATCGGCGACGCGGACAACGACGGACTGAACGAGGTACTGACGACAGGATGCCCCGATAGCCGGCTCTATTTCTTCAAAAAGAGCGTCCATGGATGGCATTCGCGAATTCTAGCCAGGAACCTGGCACGGGCCTTTCCGGGAATGGGCCTGGCGGTCAAGGTCGTTGACCTGAACCAAGACGGAAGGAATGAAATCATTCTCGGGACGGGACAGGAAGGACACGGCAACGCGCTGTTCTATGTCCTGCAGACAGATGGTATCAAACTGACCAGCCAACTTGCTTGCAGGCCGGCGTGCAATCAAAGCGGCTACACGCATGATCTGGCCGCGTGCGATCTCGATCACGATGGCAAGCTGGAAGTGATTTCAGCTTACTGTGGCGGCGGCGAGGTTGTCCGATACGATGTAGACAAAACATTGTCCGCGATTACCGCTCGGAAGATCTCCCATCTGTCCGGCAGCGGTGAGGAGTCGTTGATCGCCGACGTGGACAACGACGGCAAGGTCGAGTACATCACCTCAAACAGTTTTCGGAAAGATAGGGCACGCGTCGAGATTTTTGAGTTTGATGAGCGTGGCGAGCTCGCCGAAAGCCCGCGACTTGTGCTGGACCAGTTTGATGGCAACAAGTGCTTCTATGCCTCCGTCATTGTCGGCGATGTTGATAACGATGGGAAGAACGAGTTGATCACGGGCTGGAAACGCAAACAGGCTGTCAACCAAGGCACGATCCTGGGATATCGCGTGGCCACCGAAGCAAAGGTCGTCTACACGTTCGCTTATGAGGACCCGTCGCTCGACCTGAGCTACTTCGAGAAGATGATGTGTGTTGCTGACGCGGACAACGATGGCGCCAACGAGCTGGTCGTTTCCACGCGTGGGGACGAAATGTCTGAACGCATAACAAGTCGCCATCTCGGGCACGTCTTCGTCTTCAAGATCGCGCGCGACCGGACGATTGCCCGAAACCTCGTCGTCGATTTCCATGCCGCGAAAGCCGAATCGTCATGGGTAGCCGTCGGTGACGCGGACAACGATGGAAGAAACGAAATCGTGTTGGCCACGGGCAAGGGAGATCGGACGCGCCCCGGTGTTTCCTACGTGGTCCTCGTTGATGAAAAATGACCCCTGCCTCCGTTTTGTCAAGGTGGGCAAGATGGCCGCGGTAAGGCCGCGTAAGGTCGGTCAGCGTCCAACCGTTACTGGGACAACGAGATTGAGCGCGTTGTGGCAATTGGTGGTCGGCCACATCCCCGCAGTGTATGGTTTAGGCCAAGTTGGTCGGCCGTATCACGCGTCCAGGTGGTTGTCCCGAGCGGCCTGCCACGACGAATACAGCGGTCGATCGCCGCCGCCTCGCTGGCTGTCAAAGGTTGATTGACACGGTCAGTCCAGTTGTCTGGGCGCCGAACCGGCCAGTCCGAGGCAAGCCAGTGGTCGCAGCCACATCGCCGTCGGTGAAGACCGCCCCATTTCCAGTCCTCTGCCTGGCACACTAAACCCGCACGTAGCGCGTTACGTTCCACGTAACGGCACAGCGCGAGAAAGTGCCCGTCACTCTGAACCGGAAAGCTCTTGAAGCGATCCTGGTAGACATGCCCTTGGCCGGTTGTGTGATTCGCTGCCCGAAACCGCTTACCGTGCGTCCCGGAAAGGTACCCGAAGAAACTGGAGAGTTGATCCTGGTCTTCAGGTTTGACAACAAAGTGCCAGTGGTTTGGCATTAACTCGTAAGTGAGCACCAGTAGCGGATCGCGTGCAAGCGTCTCTTCAATGAGCGACTCGAACTTGCGGTAGTCGTCCTCCGAGAAGAACAGTCGCCGCCGATTCGCACCCCGATTCAGCACGTGAAAGATGTAGCCAGGTTCGACGAATCGACGTTTTGTGACCATCATGACACCTCCATCAAAGGGACCTGGACCTAGCGTTATAATATACATATGTATACTACATGTCAAGTAGGCCGTCTTTACCTATTCTGCTAAAACGGAGGCAGGGGTCGTTTTCGTCGGGCTTGTCCCATGGGTGAACGAGTCTCGTCAGCTACGGCGGTGCCAACCCCATCGTCCAGACCCCC
>CAZSOG010000320.1:0-6265 GCA_964607555.1 uncultured Pirellulaceae bacterium
GTGCTATGGCGACGTTATCTCGGGTTCGAGTCGACGATCGTCCCCGAGCCGGTATCGGCCAAACGCGCGGGGGCGGACGCCATCGTCGTCGACAATCGGCACGGTGAGGTCCAGCGTCTGGACGCCAAGACCGGCGCATTGCGTTGGCGTTTGCCGCTCGGTGAGCCGTTTTCCGCGCCCGTGATCACCGATGATCAGATCTATGTCGCGGCGGCCAGTGGTAAGCTCTACCGCGTCGACCCGGCCACCGGCACGGCGGCGCGCCACGCGGAAATCGATCAGAAACTGGAGGTTGGCCCGGGCACGGGCGCCGGCCGGGGGCAAATCTATCAACCGGGCGAGCACGACAATCTGTACGTGCTTGCCGCCGATACGCTCGCGTGCCGCGAGGTGGTCTACCTGGGCCACAAACCGGGTACGATCGTCGTCCCGCCGGTCATGGCACTCGGATTGTTGCTGGTGGTCGAGAACGGTCCGGACTATGCATTGGTCCATATCCTGCGCGGCGACGCGCAGGGGCTGCATCTCAAAAAGGCACAGGCGACGATTCGATTGCGCGGACGCGTTCTGGTTCCGCCCGTGGTGGGCCGCCGCCGCGTCCTGTTTATGACCGATCGACGCGCCCTCGAGTTGTACGATGTCGACCCCAACAACCAGACGGGCACGCCATTGATGGAGACGGCGCGACGCAGCGCGACGGCCGAAGCGCCGCTGGTAAGCTATCCACTGATGGACCGCGGCTACCTCTGGATCGCGAATAACCGATTCACGAAATTTCAGGTTCAGGCAGCGACCGGGAAACTCCCCGCCGAATGGGTCAAGGACGAACAGGATGTCTACGTCGCGCCGCTGCGGATGGTGCACGATCTGGTCATCCACACGCGGCGGCGACAAGGGACCGAAGGCGTGATCGTTGGCGCCACACCCTTGCAAGGGAAAGACCCGGTCTGGCAGACCGAGCTGACGATTCCAATTCTGCGGACCATGGTGGACCAACAGGGCATCCACGCCATCACCGGTCGCGGCCGGTTATTCAACCTGGACAGCACGGCCTTCCAAAAGCCGGCACTCAACCGAGCCGCGCGTTCGGCCGTGAAAGACGATCTGCAGACGTTGCTCCTCGACTCCGCCGTGGACATGGGACAAGGTCAATGGGCGTTCACGCAGCACCAGGGCTATACCCAGATCGTCTTTTACAAGCCGGCGACGCCGTCGCCCACGATGCGTCTGTTGACGCTGACGGTCCCACGCGGCGACGCGACGAATCCGCCGGTCGCGTTTGCCAAGGGCGTGCTGGTCCCGCAACGCCCCGGCCTGATCGGCCTGATGGATGTCGTCACCGGCGCGGAGCGTGCCCACCCGTTCCAGCCCGAGCTGCCCCCCGGAACGAAAGTCCAGTGGACGCGGCCGGCAATCGTCCAGGGTGCCGACGAGTTCGTCGTCGCCAACGACCAGCGCTACCTTTACCGCGTCGGCTTGAAACCGACGCCACAACCACATTTGACGGAATTGAAAAGCGTTCAACTCGCGGCGAACCTGGTCGGTCGCATGGCGGTTACCGGCGCGCTCGCATTTGGCGTAACGCGTGGCGCGTCGGGTGACGTCCTGCAGGGATTCAAGTTACCCAACTTGGAACAAGGCCCACGGATCACCCTGAAGGGCCACGTGCACTGGGGCCCGATGCGCGTGGAAAATGTGCTGCTGGTAGCCACGGACCATCAATTGCTGTGCGTGGAACCGGACGGTCGCCAACGCTGGCAAGCCGCGTTGGAGTCCGGCCCCCCGGTCGGTACGCCCACGATCGACGGCGCCCAGTTGCTGCTGGCATCGGCCCAGGGCGTGATCTGGCGTCTGGATCTTGCATCCGGAAAAATGCTCGCGTCCAGCGACGCCGGCGAACCGGTCGCGTCCGGCCCCGTCCTGGTCAACGGCAAAATACTGGTTGCCGGCAAGAGTGGAACGTTGATTGTCGTGCCCAACCCCGCACCGTGAGGTCATGCAAGTTATGATAAGGCAAGCGGAAAGGCATCCGTCGCAAACTTGGCCCGTCCCAAACGGGCTGGCCGTGGCGGCGCTCGTGACGGCATTCGCCCTTGCCCTGGCGGCGCTGCCGACGGCCGGCGCCGCTCGCGTCCAGGCAACCAAGAACTCCAGCGCTGCCGATGACACCAAGTCCAAGAAAAAAAAGCCGCCAGTCGGCATCCTCGAGCGCGATCCGTTCTATCGGCTGGTCCTCGACGCGGAAAACGACAACGCGGAACTCGATATCCAACCGGTCGAAAACGTCCCGGCGAACCCCAAACCGGGGGACCGGTTGCGCATTCGCCTGCTGGATGATCCCACGCAATTGTACGAGGTCGAATGGCGTCATATCGCGCGTCTGCTCACCTACGACCAGCTGGTATTCGAGGAAACGCTCAAGCTGGTCGCGCGGAAGCGCTATGCCGAAGCATTTCCTTATTTCAAGTATCTGCTCGACCATACGCGTGTCACGCCCGGCCTGCGCCGCGCCGTGCGTGACTATTTACTGGCCAACGCGCGGACCCTGGTCGATCAAGGTCGTATCGACCATGGCATGGCGATCCTGGAGGAACTGCACCGTCGCGCGCCGGAGTTTCAGCAGGCGGAGGTTGCCAAGACGCTCGCTCGGGTCGCCGACCAACTCATTTCAGATTTCGTGCAGCACAACGATTACCGCAACGCGCGCGGCGTGATCGCGCGCATGAAACAGCAGTACGGGTCCCTGCGCATCGAATCGCTCGATCGCTGGCAACGCAAACTGATCGACACGGCCACGCAGCTGAAACGGCAGGCCGAACAACGGATGGCGGCCGGCGACCTGCGCGAAGCCGAGCGGCTGGGCCGGCGCATGATCGCCATCTGGCCCACCCTGCCCGGGGCCCTGCAACTCAATGACGAAATCGCGCGTAAGTATCCCATGCTGATCGTCGGCGTTGGCGAGACATCGATCCGGGATAACCCGATCAGCCTCGATAACTGGGCCGCACGACGCACCGGCCCCCTGACGCAACGGACCTTGCTCCAATTCCTGGGCGCGGGACCGGAGGGCGGGCAATACACGTGCCGCCTGGGGGACTATTCGCAAAGTGATGATCGGCGTCAATTGATCCTCGAGCTGAACCCCGCGCCAACCCCCGACGGTGTGCAGGTCACCGGCTATGACGTGGCGCGGCAGGTCATCGCGATGGCAAATCCGGAATCGAGCCGGTACGTTCCGGCGTGGGCGGCACTCGTCCAGGGCGTGCGTGTGGAAGACGTGTTTCGCATGCGGGTCGATCTTCGGCACCCGCATGTATTGCCCGAATCGATGCTACAATTCGCGTTGGATCCGCCGCCGGGCGCTCATGGTATCTCGCCCAGCGAAGGACCGTATCGACGTGCGAAGAGTGACGATTCCGACACGCACTTCGTGGTCAATTCGCGGTACCGATTCGACCAGGCACAACCACCGGCGGAAATTGTCGAACGTTATTTCGAAAAATCCCAGGACGCGATCTCCGCGTTGCGGCGCGGCGATATTGACGCCATCGATTACCTGTTCCCCGCGGACGTGGCCGGCTTGCGAGCCGACAAGACACTGGCCGTCCAACAGTACCAACTGCCAACGATTCACGTACTCATTCCCAACCCGCACAACCCGTTTCTGACCAGTCAGACATTCCGCCGCGCGTTGGTCTACGGGATAAACCGCCAGGCGATCCTCGCGGACGAGCTCCTTGGTAGAAATACGATGCCGGGATTCCAGGTCGTCAGTGGCCCGTTTCCGATTGGCACGCATGACAACGATCCGGTCGCGTACGCCTACGACACGACGATCACTCCGCGCTCGTACTATCCGCGTCTGGCGGCCATCCTCCGCATCCTGGCGCGGCGTGAATTGAAGGAAATCGCGAAGAAACGAGGCGATGAGCCGCCCGTGGAGAAGCCGCTGGTGCTCGGTTTCCCAAGTAATGAGGTGGCGCGCGTCGCATGCCAGGCAATCGCCCAGTACCTGCAAGTGGTCGGCATCGAGTGCCAACTGCGCGCGCTGCCGCCGGGCATAACGATCGACCTGGCGGGCGATGTCGATCTGCTCTACGCCCAGGTCACGATGTGGGAACCGGTCATTGACGCGCGCCGGTTATTGGCCCCCGCCGGTGTCGCCGCGGTTGACAACCCGTACATCGGCATGGCGCTGCGCCGACTCGACGCCGCGAAGAACTGGCGCCAAGTACGCACGCGACTCCACGATTTGCACCGGATCGTGCATGAACAAGTCGCGGTCGTTCCGCTGTGGCAAACCGTCAATTTCCTGGTCCGTAGCCGGCGACTTGAAGGTGCGCGTCCCCAACCACTCTCGTTCTACCAAGGCGTCGCGAACTGGAGCGTCACCATGCACAGCGCGCGAACATCAAAATGAAGGTGATATCGGTCATGGAGTGGAATGTCAACGATCGCCGTTCGAGCCGTGCGCGATGCGCCGCCTTGGGTTGTTTGCGGATCGGCATGCGCGCCGCGTTGGTCCTGCTCGCCGTGGCGTCCTGGGCGCACGCCCAACCACGCACGACATGGGAATATTCACCTTACCACGTTCGCGTCTGGCTGGCCGCCGCCGCCGACCCCGAATTGTCGCCCGTGTTGCTCGCGCGGGTCCAGCGGACCGTGCTGACACAAACGCGTCTGGCCGCCGGGGCGACCTGGCAAGTGGTTATCGAAATGGCCCCCGAACCGATCGCCGATTCGATCGTCACCAGCCCCGAGCTGCTGACCGTCGACCAGATCGGAAAAACGCGTGAGAACATCTTCAGCAACGACAAGGTCCTGTTGCTCGGCGTGCAAATGCGTGCCGGTGACTACGAGGCGTCGTGCCGCGAACTGGATAGCGCCACGCGCACGCTCGGAAAGATCGTGCGGCGCCGTGCCGCGCAAGTCGAATTATTGCCGTACCAGGCCGCCGGCGCGATCGTGGACGCATTCTCCGCACTCGTGCGGATCGAACAATCACGGGGCAAGGGCGGTACCGTTCGCGTACGCGCCGGCGGCCTCGTGCGGCACAACTACTGCCCGTCACGCATTGCGGCCAGTGACGTGCTGCGACCGATTATTCGCCGCAATGACCGCGATGGGAACCCGCGCCCCGGCGGGATCCAGGTCCTCGACTGGACGTACCTCGTCGTACGCGGACCCGTGGCCGAAGACCGCCTCCCGCAAGATGCTCAGAAAAAACCGGCAACCGATGCCAAGCCGCCCACGAACAAGAAAACCACCAAGATCAGCCAAGAGAGTCACGCGCCCGACTTCCTGCTTGACTGCGAAGTCTATTCCGCAATGCGCAACCCCCTGGCCGGTCGGAGCTCCATGCGAACTCAACGCCTGGCCCTCGCCGTGCGGCCCCGTGGTGACGTCACGCATCTCCGGCTGCTCTCGCGCGCCGCCGATCCGCAGCCGCTGGAGGGCTATGAGATCTTCGCCAAGAAGCCCGTGCCCAAGGACCCCAAGATCCCCAATAAGCCGAGCCGTATCGGCATGACCGACTGGCGCGGTCTGATTGATGTTACCGCGGATCCGAACCGGCTGCGCATCGTCTATGTCAAGAACGGCAGTCACCTGATCGCGCGGCTTCCGATCGTGCCCGGCTACGATGATCAACAGTCCATCCAGTTACCGAGTGACGACATGCGGCTGGAAACCGAAGCGTTTGTCAAGGGCATCGAAAGCATGGTCATGGATCTGGTCGCACGGCGCGCCATCCTCACCGCGCGCATTCGACGCCGCTTGAAAGAAGGACGCCTCGACGAAGCACGCAAGCTGCTCGCCGAAATCAAGACGTTTCGAACACGCGATGACCTCGAAGCCATGATCGCAAACCGCCAAAAGACCAGCTTTCATTCCAGCGACACACGCGAACAACAACGCATCGACCAGATGCTCCGCGGAACCCGGATCCTTTTGAACAAGTACCTGGACCCGGAACAGCTGGTCGCGTTGCAGCGACAGGTGGAAAACCCGGGCGCAGCCGCACAATCACCCGCCAAAGCCAAGGACTCGTCACCGCCCGACAGCGGCAAGGCAACCGCGAAAGCCGGCCCCTGATGCGGCGGTGCGGCGGCCGCGATTCACGAGTCTTGCGCAAAACAACGTTGGAAAAAACGTAACTGTTCACGGACCAGAAGAAAAGGAACACTAATCGACACTAATTCTCGCTAATATCTGCTAACTCCCAAATTATTTGAGACGCAAAGTCTCACATTGAATGAGATTCGCA
>CAZSOG010000321.1:0-6248 GCA_964607555.1 uncultured Pirellulaceae bacterium
ATTTCACACCATAGTTCGGAAAGTGGTTATAGCGGCTCGTGTTCGGGTTCGGGTACGCGAACCAGACCGTGCCTTGCGCGTCCTTCATGTCGGCCACGGCGCCCAGATTGACGGCCAGCTGTTTGACTGGCCGCAGGTCTCCTGGAGTCACGAACACGGTCCACGGCTGCGCTCTTTGCGGTTTGCGTTTCAGTGCAACCGTACAACGGACCGGATAGGAGCAGGTACAGCCGGCCGCGGCTTCCGCGGACAACAGCATGCCACAGGCGGGAATCACGCTGATCGCGCAGCCGGGCCGATAGGCGCCGAACAACGTCACGCCTCGGTCTTCCGCCAGATCGTAGAACGCGGTGCACGCCGACCGGTAGAACAGGCCGTCGGCCGAGGCGGCCGTGATGCCGCACGTGTGGCCGGGCCGCAGAAACTCCCACGGCACTTCCGCTCCAGTAATCGGGTGCCGCCGCATGACAATCTTGCCGCTGTGCAAATAACAGGCGCGTGGTTCGATGATGATCTTGTCGCCGACGATCAGGGGCCGCGTACGATAATCGAGCGCGCGCGACCACGCCATGCTACCGTCGCTGGCGTTCAGCACCGTGATGCGCCGCCACTTCAGACCGCCCGCGCTGAACCGCCACGCGTCATGGTTCCCGAAGTTACCGAAGAACAGCAACAGGCCGTTGCTGTACGCGGCCCCCATCGCGTCGCCACAGCAACCGGTCAGGTCCAGCGTCTCTTGCCACAACGGCTTTCCAGTGCGCGCGTCCAACGCCACCACCCGCCGCACGTCGGCGTCCGCCGGTGTCAATTTCCCGTCGGGCATGTCGTTCTGATAGAACTCGGCCTCCACCGCGCCGACGACGTAGCGCAGCTGGTCGATGGCACGATCCAACTGCCGGTGATCCTTACCCTCCTTGATACGCTGTTTCTGCTGCTTAACAAGAGCGGCCAGCTGCTGCTGCTCGTGCTTTAGCTCGCCCGTTGCGGCCGCGCGCAGCTTATAGACGCCGGCGTCGATCAACTTGCGACGTTCGGCCAGCGCCGCGGTCCTGGCCGCGTTACTGACAGCCGCATCGGCAAGGAAGATCTTCCCTTCACCTTCCACGACCGCGACGTTGGCGATCTTCTTGCCATCGTATTTCCAGAGCAACTTACCGGTGTCCGCATCGATCGCGAATAGCCGATCGCTGACCATCAGGCCGCTGGTCACGGCCCCTTTTTGAGTGAATTCACCGCCCCACGCGAATCGTGTCATGTTCTTGTAGAGTAACCCCGACCGCTCGGCCGCCATCTTGAGATCCTTGGGGTCGGGATAGCGTTTCTTGAACTGCTTATAGTCCGCCTGGAAAGCCGCGGGGATTTCCTCCGGCTCCCTCCAGACGCCCCGGTTCAAGCAGACCTTCAAGAGTGCCGCGTACGGCTGCGTCATGGCCGTGGCGGTCGAGCCGTAGAGCACGCCGTCGACGACCGTGATATATCCCCAACGACGCGGGCCGTCCAATCCATCGACCGGTATCTCGTACACACGCACGGTCTCGCCAGTAACCGGATCCAGCCGGTAACACTTATCCTGGGCAGCCACGTACAGGCCGGTCTTCGTAACGGCAAGGTTACCGCTATCGCGTTTAGTCTTCACGCGCACGGCGCCCGGAATCTCGCGTTTCCAAAGCAGCGTGCCGTTGAACGCGTCCACCGCCAAAACGCGATCTTCCCCTTCGATGAACATGCGCCCGTCGATCGCCAGCGGCGCTTCCGCCCGCGCGTGCCGTTCGACCATCCCCTGCGGACCGGGTTCCCCAAACCAAAGCACGCCCAAGGGCCCATTGACCAGCTCGTCGCTGGAACAGGCTGTGTTGTTCGCGTTGCCGTACTGCTGGGTCCAACTTCCAGCCCCTTCCAGCGGCCCGCGGACGTGGCGCTGCCACGACACCTTACCGGACGCCGCGGAACCGAGACATTCGACTCCGCCCCACGGGCGCAGCACGCGGAAACGGTCGTCGTGCGTACTGGCCGTCTCGCCGGTTCGAAGCATCCCGTCCGAAACGATCAGATTGGCAAAATAATCGGGCAGCGTCGCGAGATCCCATGGCTCGACCACGACCCGCCGGCCGAGCAATCCCGCCGCGGCGAGTTTCGACCGTGCCAACGCTCGTTTGCCGGGATCCGCTTCCAAACCAATGATCTGCAGATCGGTGCGCCGTGCCAACTCCCATGCCAGACGCCCATCGCCGCAATCCAGCACCAGGCAGTAGCCGCGTTGCACGCCGGTCTGCTGAACGATCGACTCCGCCGCTGTTTGATAGAGCGCAGTCGATGCATCGTTCGCATACGGCTGGTCATTCGGCACGATCGCGATCGTCTGGGCCGCCGAGCCCGCGGTGCCGGTCCCCAGGCAATAGACCTCGCCGGCATCTGTACTGACCACAACATGTCCCTTTGCGGCGGCGAGTCCCACGGCACGGCCTTGCACGCCAATCGCCCAGGCCTGCTTGCCGGTCGCCACGTCCAAGCCAACGACCTTTCCGTCACCACCCGCAATCACCAGATTGCCGGCGCGAATGACCGACGTCAGGCCTGGTGCCGAATGGCGCCAGGCATAGATCGAGTTTCTGAGTCCCTTGCGGTTGGCGCGCTTTGACTCCGCGAGCGCACGCTGGTACACTTGCCGATCGACCGCATCCACGCCACGCGCGGTCACCAGGTAAACCATCTTCGGCGTCACGACCATATCGATCCCGTTGAACCACGCAAAGGCGTCCCCCTGCAACCGGCCCGACCGCGCGTCGTAGCTCACCTTGCCCGGCGTGCCGGAATTGTCGGTCCCGGCAATCAGCCGATCCTGGTCCAACAGGGCCCACGTACCACCCCGTTTTCCACCGGGCGGTGCCGTGTACAAGAACTTTCCCGTGCTCCGATCAAATGCCGCGGGCATCGATCGGCCGGAGGGAACGAACAGCGCTTGCGCGGAGGCCACCAGATACCCATGCGGCGAAATCCCGCCAAATTCAAGCTCGTGAGCACGGTCTCCAATCGTGTCGTTTCGCCAGACGACCGTGCCGTTGGCCGCACCGAGCGCGCAGACGTAGATCCCCTCGTACGGAAAAACGCCGGCGGCGAAATAGGCCTTGCCATCGTCAACCAACACGTTGGTACGCACCGGCCAGAGCGAGATCATGCGCCCGTTGCCAATCACCTTCTCGGCGCTCGGTCCCGCGCGATATTTCCACACGACCGCGCCATCGCGTGCGTCCAGGCAGTAGGCTCGGCCATCATCGGAGCCGAAATAGACGCGTCCCCCAACGACGGTTGGCGCGAATCGGACCGGCCCTTCGGCGAAGAACGTCCAGCGTGTCGCGCCGGTTTCGGCATCCACGGCCAGCACGCGGTCCGTCACGGACGAGCCGAAATAGACAACTCCGTCAACAATCACCGCGTGCAGTGCGTTGTCGACGTGCATGCGCGGCAGTTCCTCGGCGGGCAGCGGCCACGCCGGCCGCGGCGCGGCCAACGCCTTGAATGTCCATTGTAGGTGCAACGGTCCGTCGATCCGGTCACTGGTGACGCCGCTGCGCGCGATGTCCCCACGATAGGTCGGCCAATCGGCCGCCGCGTGATCGACCACAACTGCCACCAACCACGCCGCCGTCAAAAGTGTCACGGCACGTTGGGCCCATGTAAACGGTTCGCTTTGTTTCACGATACGAGTTCTCCTTGTCATGATCAACGACTACGAAAATCAACCTTCCACGGGACGTGCAAGAACAGCACGCGGGTTTACGGCAACGACCGGACGGCGAAAAATCATGTACGACCACCTCGGCAAGGGGACCGCTATTCGAATCCGATGGAAGCTCATCTGGCGGGGACACGGCAGGTGTGCCGCCGGCCTGTTCATCGTGGCCGGCGCACGCCCCCATTGTAAGGTGCCGAGCCACCGTTGTCCAATCCGCTCGAGGAGGGGAGGTGCGCAGCAACATGTGGTTGGGGCGGCGCGCGGGCCGTTCGGAGAACAGACCTACATGTGCCGACCAACTGGGTATCGGGCGGCGCCGCAAACCGGTGGTTGGGCGCTACACGTAGAGCGGCTCTCCGAGCCGTCTCGCGCGCCGCCGCCCACCGCATGGTCTTGGCGCCTTGTGGGCGGGGAAGAGACTTGGCATTCGCGTTGCTCGCCAATGCGTTACAATAGGTGAATACAACATCCCACCCGCGTGAAAGGCCCGCCCATGAATCCTCGCTTGACTCACCGATTTGCCCCTCTTGCCTTGCTCACCCTTCTACTCAGCACGTCCGGTCACTTCAGACCATGCGCAGGTTACGAGATCGGTCTGTTTCGCGCGGATCTTCCCGGCCAGGACGCGGTCACTGCCCGGCAGTTGGTGGCGACGCTGGACCGCGCCGGGCTGGCAACCAGGTCGATCACCGCACAACAGCTGATCGACCCCACGCAATTGGCACCCGCGAAATTCGATTTACTGATCTTGCCGTCGTGCGACCGTCTGCCGGCGCGAAGCATGCCGGTTATCGCGCGGTTCGTCGCCGGCGGTGGCGACTTACTCGCACTTGGCACGCCCGCGTTCACGCGCTCCCTGTGGCGTGCGGGTGACCAATGGTATTCGCGCGCGGACTGGCAGCGTCGGTTAGCACGGCAACACGCGACACACGTGCTCTTGAGTTTCGATCGCCCGGATGCGTTCGAACTGTGGCGTGCGAGCAGCAGTCCGGACACACCCGCTTCGCGCACGCTCGTTGACGGCGCGCAAGGCAAGGCGCTGCGGGTTCATCTCGACGATATCCAAGGCTGGGACACGTTGGTCTCCGGTCCACTGGACCATCCGTTTGCCGCCGGGCAGGCGCTGACTTGCTTGCAGGCCAAGGGCTCGAAAGCAACTCGAAAACTGAGTTTCGAATGGAAGGAGCGTGACGGATCGCGTTGGATCGCGGTCTTCCCGGTTACGGAGGCGTGGCAGCAGATCGTACTGACGCCCGAAGATTTTCACTACTGGCACTCGGTCCCCCAACGGGGCAAGCCGGGCGACCGTTTTCATCCCGAAAACGCGGTTCAGTTCGCGATTGGACTCGCACACTCGCACACCGGGCACCAGGAAGGGGCTCAGGATTATGCCATCGATCAGATCGGCACTGCCCCGATGCCCGGCGGGGCACCGCCCGCGGTCGCGTTGCGCTCCCCGCCCCGCATTGAAGGGTTGTCGCCGGACTACAAGTTCTACGACCTGCACGACGTCGACCACCTCGCCCCGCGCGCACCATGGCTCCAGAGCATCAAGTCGCTGCCAACTGCGCCAGCGATACTCGCTCACCATCCGCGTCCGACCGGCAAAGGGTTTCACAAAGGACGTGCATGGCGTTGGATCCCTCTCATCGACGCATTCGGTCCGCAGGGCCAATGGCGTGGCGCGCCGGCGTCCATGTTTGTTGATTTTACCGGACCTCTTAAACAGAGCGTGCGTACCACGATCTCGGTACGCGACCATGCCTGGTATCGGCAGCCTGCACAGCAGCAAATGCTGCTGTCGATCGTCCGCCGCATGGCAACCGGTCTCTTTTTGCAGGAAGCCGGCACCGAATTCTTCACGTACCGGCCCGGCCAGGAAGTGCGCGCCGGCGCACGGGTTGCCAATCTCTCCAGGATCGACAGCAAGACCCTCACGATCCGGTTCTCTCTGCGCCGCGCCGACCAGATCAAGGACACGGTATTCTGGGAGCAGAAGCTCCAGGTCGCCGCGGGCGATACGGCGGAGATCCAGCAACCGGTCGACCTGCCGGAAGATACACGACCGCGGACGATTCATATTGACTTGCTCGACCAGAATCATGTCATCGACACCATTGAACACGAAATCGCGTGGTTGCCGCCCCGTCCGCGATCCAAGCGCGCTTATGTCACCAAGCATGACGGCGATTTCTATTTGCGGGGCAAGAAATGGTATGTGCATGGCGTGAATTACATGCCGTCAACCGGGATCGGCACCGAAGACCAACCGTATTTTGAGTACTGGATGGGAGCACGGTCGTATGATCCCGAGTTCATACAGCGCGACCTCCAACGATGCCGCGACATGGGTCTGAACAGCGTTTCGATTTTCATTGACCATCGTTCTTTGGCGGCGAATAACCTGGTCGATATCCTCCGCCGGTGCGACCGGCTGGGACTCAAAGTGAACCTGTCATTGCGACCGGGCACGCCATTGAACTACAAATGGGCCCAATGGAAGGAGATTATCCAG
>CAZSOG010000322.1:0-6242 GCA_964607555.1 uncultured Pirellulaceae bacterium
AAGAAAATCGTCGCCCCCACGCAGCTTGACTGCGTGGAGCGTCTGTTTCGCACGCCGCCGCTCCCGCCGCGAACGAACTCCTAACGAGGTTTCACCTCCAACCAATTGACGCATGGCGGCTCGGTGGAGCGCATGATTTTGCACTACAGCCCCGGTCGCCTTGCGCGTCCCGCCACTGCCGGGTTTATCCCGGTGGAGCGATGATTCTGCACTACACGCGTCCCGCGCCCGACATCAACTCCCGTGGCAAGGGTTGAACCTCGACCCAAAAACCTGACTCAAGATCATAAAGTTTCGGCCCAGGATGTCACTAGTACTTGAGTTTGAACGGGAAGACGCGTTTGGGCAGGCGGCTGCGGAACTTATCGAGCATGGACGGCTTAGGCTGAGGTGTGGGGATCGCCGGGCCGGCGGGCGGCGCATCGGGTGGTAATGCCGCGGTGCGCACGGGTTCGGTTTTCACGTAGGCATTGAGAAACCGTGGCCAATACCCTTCCAGGACGTGCAGACAGTCGGACGTTTGCCCCTTATTGAGCGACATCGCGGCAAGGGCGGACATGATGGTCAGTTCGTCCCGTTCGTTTGGCAGGAACCAGAGGTCGTAGACCTTGACGTCGTCCACCCAGACGGTCCCCTTGCCGAGCAGATCAAACCCGACGCGCAGGTCGACGAGCTGATCGGTGGGCAGATCGGCGATGTGCAGCATGAAGGGCTGCTTGCTCCACTGTTTTGCCAGGCGCTTATTTCCGGCACCAACGTCATCGGCATGTTTGAAGTAGGTCGTTCCATCGACACGGCGTCCTTCAACAACGAAACGCAGCGGCGGCTGATGGTCCGGATCGTCGGTGCGCAGGCGTACGATGACCGAGATACGGCCGGTCACGGGCGGTTTGAACGGCTCGCTGCGGACCCACGCAAGAGGGCCGGTGCTTGACATCTTGAGTGCGTGCTTGCCATGGTATGCATTGCCCTCGTCCGCTTCGATGGTGATCCCGTCACCTCGACCATGGATCCATCCATTCAGTGGATCATCCGGGTCCTCGAAGTCAGGGTTCGTCAAGGCATCGATTGGCACCGCACGGTTAAGGGAATTGGCGCGTGAACGGAGCGCGGTCACTTCCTGGCGGAGCCGCGTGAAGGCCTGGCGATCCAGGGTCGCACGCCAGGTTTCGATTTCCGCTTCGGCGTTCGGCAGAACGGCAGCCACGACGTCGTAGGCGGGAATGTCGAACGTCCATGTTTTCTGGTTTTCGACGGTCTCCGAGAGTGCGACGGACCGCCCATCGAGTTGGGTGAGCACGCAGGGGCCGTCCACATGGATATCGACCTCGGCGGTCACGGCCCACGGGCTCGGATTAACCACGTAAAAATAGATCTTCTTTTCCCACTTCAGTGAGCGAACAACCAGCGGCTGCGTGGGGAGCCCACTCGCGTGTGGCGTGACATCCTGGAAGCGTCGTGCCGGCAACTTGCCAAGCGTGTTCAATAACGGGCGTAACGTATCCTCCTGGCCCAACGGTAGCATCCAGCCGCCGTCGGCGAGTATCTGAATGTCGCTGGTCGCGAGCCTCTGGGCGAAGCGACGCCGGTTTTCGACTGCGGATTCAGCGACATGCGTTACCAGAATGACATGGGTCTTGTCGGCGCCGAACGGGCTGACCCGATCAAACGACGGGAGCGGGAGTGGGAGTGGTTCATGGAAAAAGAGCGTCGCCGGCGTCCCCGCTTGCGCGAAATAGCGGTCGCAGTCGGAGTTGAATGACAAATTAATGGCGTCACCATGCGCGGCGGGCGGTGCGCTGTCGATGATTCGGTCGGGGCGAAAAAACACGACCGATGGCGTGTCTTTGTATTGGCGAATGTCAAGGCCGAGTTCGAGCATGGTATTGTCGATGTGCGCGCGGTTGGGCAGCTTGGGCCGAAGCAGTTCGCGCGCCACGGGGGCGTTGAAAAGATTCCCCGTCATGAGTAACAGTCGGGCGTTGGGGGCCTGTTTCGTCAGATCTTGGGCGATCGCTTTGTGGAATGATGCCAGTGTCTTGGCACGCCAGGCGAGCCAGGCACCACGCCGGTCACGCGCGCGAAATCCCGAATCGACAATTGGTTCACCAGCATTCTTCTTGTACCCCAGAGCACGCTCGAAACGGCTCCGAGTTGCCGGATCCTGGCCCCACGTGCTGTCCGGCAACACGGCGTAGGAATCAGGTTCCAATTGCAACGCCAAACCGCCGAAGGCGCGGTGCGTGGCGTACCGCGTGGTCAGTTCCGCCAACACGGCCCGCATCACGGTCTGGACCCGTGGATCCAGCGGGTTGTAGTATGGTGCCATCCCCCGGCGACTGCCATGCACAGCCGGCCACACGCGCTGTTGCGTGTCAACGAGATCAATGCCAACCGCCGCCGCCGGTGGTGTGGTACGGCGCAGATGCTCCAACGAGTCAAGCGTGCCGGCAAACTGAACGGCGGGCACAAGCGTCAGGTTCGCACGGTCGAACAGGCGGAACAACAACTCCAACACATCCTTGCGCACCGGGTCCTGCCCGGTCATGAAAAACACGCCCGTGTCGTACTGCGGATTGGGATGCAATAACGCGCTCGGATACAGCGTGCTGCCCTGGCACGCAACCGAAAGAATAGCCCCGTTGTAGCCAGTGTGCTTGAGATACTCGACCAAGCGCTGACCGGCTTGATAGAACGTGACCCAATCGTCCAAACTCTGGCCAGTGGCCGGGTCCGCCGCCTCGCTGGCACAAAACTGCTCGGGAAAGAGTGGCTTGTCAAAGTAGACCGCCAGGAGCCGTTGCGGCCGCGCGTCGTTGGAGTCGGTGGCGGGCGCCGGGGCCGGTGGCAGGTCGTGCGGGCCAGTGTAAACGCGCAACGCGCCGAACACCGCGCGCTGGTCGGCACGCCGATTCGTCAGCAGAACAAGTGGGGTCTTCGTACGTGGCCAAAAAAACAGCCGGTGTTTCGTCATGCGTGGCGCCGTGACATCCCACCGCGGTGCGACGTCCACGCCACTATCCAACTCGATCGGAACAACCTGCCCCGTCGCGTTCGGCTCGATAATGCTGATCCCCAGCGTCTGTTCGATGTCACTCGGATACTCGACTTCCAAAATGTGCGGCATGCCCAATTGCTGAATCGACAGCGGATACGCCTGCCAGCCGCCTGGCTTGAGCTCGACAAGATCTCGGCCCAGATGTTTCCAGGTCGCGGATTTGCCATTGCCCAACGGTTCCTGGCGAAAATCAGGCAACAGAGGCAACTTGGGGACGTGCGAAAGCCACTCCATCCAACTTGCGTGATTGGGGTCGATCGTGTCAACCAATTCCCATGACGATGAATCGGGAATATTGGAACCGTCACCAAGAACGACGAACTGAATCTTGCGCCAGAAGAGTGGCCCGCGACGCATTAACGCGTCACCAAAACGGGGCCGGTAAAGCGAGATCAATAACTCGTAAACCCCTTCTTCCGGCGGCGTGGAAAACGAGAAAGACTTGCGCGTCACCGCCGGCGGCAACGCCAACTCGATCTCTTGCTCCTGTTCCGTCAACGCCTCGCCGTCGCGTGCCCGCGTCAATTGGACCACGCACCGTAAACCGGCGGATTCCGTCAGGCCCAGTTCGTGTGGCTCGACTGTGAATGCGAATTCCTCGCCCGGCTTGAACACTAGTGTCGGGCGCGTGAAGGCAACGCGCAGGCGGTCGCCCCCGGTGCGCTGAATCACAAGACGGTTGTTCTCCTTGTCCAATGACTTCTGAAAATCGCCCGTGATCAGCGAACTCAGCGGCACCTCGTACGTTTGGGGCTCTTCGGCGTGGTCGAGAGGCGTCAGCTCAAGGGTCACCAGGCTATCCGGTGCCGCACGCACCGAAACATCAAAGCCGGTGTACTGAACCGGCGTGCGCTGGGCCACCACGACCGAATTGCCGTTTGCCGTGCCGTCGTCGCTCAGGTAGATGGTCGCGGATTGATCCGCGTTCACGCCTAGATAGGTGAGTTGCGAGAGTGTACCGTTTGCCGCGGAAAGCTGTCCATTCCAAACGCGCGCCGTCCCGCCGCCCCACGCCACGCGGAGACGCAAGTCAAGCTGTCGCGGCTCGGCCGCCCCAAGCCGACTGCCAGCCAGAATCGCGCATAGTACAACCAACCACGGCCCGATAAGCCTGGCTATGTCACACGCACGGCACGAGCAAAACGCACTCGACGCGCTATCAAATTGCGGACTTCCGTGTCCGACCATATTGGTGTTACCGAGACAGATACTCTTGCCAACGGAGCGCGGAGGGAATCCTCACCGCCCAGCCCTTCCGCGCAAGTCGTCTTGGACCATGCCGCGGACGCTTGCGGATTATAGGCATCGTTGCCCAGTTAGGACCAGACCGAATCTCGTCGGAAAATCCATGTGATACCGACAAGTAGGAAAACAAGGTGGACTGGGCAAGACAGTGGCCGGCCGCGCTCGGACACACGCCGAGCCAAGAAACACTCTCTCCTCCGTCCTTGGCGTCTTTGCCCCTTTGCATCTTTGCGCCTTTGCGTGCGTGCCTCTTCCAATCCGCCTCGTGCTTCGGTATATTCTCACGGTTTGCGCAACAAAACAAACCGTCAACGGCCCAGCAGTGCCTGCGTCGACGGACTTGAACGACCATCGCACGTGTCTGAAACGGAGTCTCGGGGCAGGTTCTTAATCCTGACGCGGCCTTAGTCCAAGTCGTTGAACAGGGATTCTGGAAGCTCGGCCAAGCGGTCCCGGTGGCCGGTACGGGCCGCGTGTACGAACTGATCGAGCGTTTGCTGGAGTGTCACGGCGATCGGTGCGCAGCGGCTGGCGACGTTATTCACTTCCCAGTGGTCGTCTGGTTTCACGAACAGTTCCATCGGGCCGGTGGTCGATTGCCGGGCGAACCAGCCGGGAACCCGGATGGCGCGCTCGGATTCCGAACATGCCACGGCGCGATCCCAACCGGTCCAGTCGGTTTCCCCGCGTGCGATTCCGCGGAGATCTCGACCCCAGATTGGCGCGTCTGACTGTGGCAGCTCGAGCCAGTGCATCAAGGTAGGGTAGATATCACAGAGTTGGGCAATCTGGCGCGCGCGCACGGACCAGCCGACAGCATCGGGATAGTGGATGAGCGTGGGAACGTGGAGTAGTTCGGCATGGAGCGGCGCGTTGTCGATTCCAAACCACAAGTGCTCGCCCAACGGATAGCCGCGTGGGCTGACGATCAGCAGGGCCGTATCGGTCGCATGCGGGCCGGACCAGATCGCATCGAGCAGCACTTCGAGGCACGTATCGAGGACGGCAACCTGTGCGGCACAGGCCTGTTGAAATCCCAGCACGATATCCGGATCATGGTCCGGTTCGAGTTGGCCGTGGGGCGGTTGCACAAAGGTCGGTGGCGCGGGGTCTTCGGCGGCAGCGAATTGCGTGCGCAGGTCGTAGGGCGCGTCCCACGGTTCCAGCATGGCGCTGGCGTGCATCCAGATCAGGAACGGCGTCTCCAGTTGCGGAACGAGCGCGAGGCTGGTTGCGAACAACTGCGCGAGACGCGTTGATTCGGTGTCCGCCGCCGCCTCGAATTTGGTTTGGGGGGGCAAGATGACGCGTTGTTCAAAGTCTTGCGCCGCTTGATAATCGGCGACCTCCAGGTCGTCGGTAATGAAACAGGTCGCCATGTGCTGGGCGGCGACACGCGGCAGACTCGCACCGGAATTGCCGGCCGCGTCTTGCAGCAAGTGGCGGCCCTGCCACATTTCGCGATAGCTGGACGCGAGATCCGCGCCGCCGGCCACCATGGTCTCCAACAGCAGCGATCGGGCCGCCAGTCGATTCCAACCGGGTGTATCAATCCACGTATTCCCGTAGGGGCCCAGATAAGAGCTACCGAGCCCATCAAGCACGAGTACCAGGGCGTTGGTCATGAAAAAACCGTTCTTCTCCGTCCTTCGTGTCGATCCGTGCGCATCGTGGTAATTTCTCTTTTCCCGAATTGAATTGGCTGTTCGTCATCATAGCGGGTGCGGGCACGTTCTGAAAAGAGTGTTGCAGAACGCACGGGGAAACTTGAAGACACCCTAACTTTTCGGTACATGCCAAGTGGGCGGAAACGACTGCTGGCACGATCGACCCGCGAGCGGCGTGTTGCGCAATCAAAAAGTTAGGATGTCTGCCTTTTTCTCGCTGTCCCAGAATTGCGCAGGAGGTATACGAATTCGACCTTCGCTAAGGGGGCGCT
>CAZSOG010000323.1:0-6238 GCA_964607555.1 uncultured Pirellulaceae bacterium
GAGACCTTATGGGCGGGAATTTGATGATCTTGAGTCAAGTTTTTGGGTCGAGTCTCATCGGTCGCATTGTTAGATTCTTAGGCTGTAGGATGCGCGCACCGTGCGCGCATGTTTTTTTGGCCGGGTGGCATCCGCCTTTGGCGGATGTGAAGCGGAGACGCACTCGTCCAATAAATAACCAAGGACTCGCGCCCGCACATCCGCCAAAGGCGGATGCCACCCTTCTTGGGTTGCGGGCGAAGCCCGCGTTAGGAGTAGGTGTTGACAACTCGATATCATAGCGCAATACGTTTCTTCCGGTTTTCCTGTCGTTTGTCAGCAGCCAACCATTTGAAACATGCGGAGATCTAACGCCCACGGATAGAAACGCGGGCTTTGTCCCTGAACGTTGTTATCGATCACGTGCTGCGTGAGTCTGCCGCGACGGACGCGGGCGGCCATCGTCCTCACGGCACTGCTCTTCCCCCCAGTGCCGCCGATTTGGTACACTGGTGATGCATGGTCAACAAGTGTTCAGTGGCGAAGGATAACAACGAGGATAGCAACATGGTCCGGGAGACCATCGTGGCGGGTTCGACGGCGCCGGAGGACGATGATCGCGAACTGCGCCCGCAGCGCATGCAAGATATGGTGGGCCAGCGCGACGTCTGCGAACGGCTCCGGATCGCCATCGATGCGACCTGCCAGCGCGGGGAGGCACTCGGGCACGTCCTGTTTGACGGTCCGCCGGGGCTTGGCAAGACGACCTTCGCGACCTGTATTCCCCGTGAGATGGGTGTTGGTGTGCAGCTGACCAGCGGTGCCGTGCTCAAGGCGCCCAAGGACCTGGTCCCCTACCTGACCAACGCGGAAGACCGGTCGGTCGTGTTTATTGACGAGATTCATCGGTTGCCGCGCGCGGTCGAGGAGTATCTCTACACGGCCATGGAGGACTTTCGTATCGATATTATTCTGGGCGAAGGGGTGAACGCTCGGACGCACAATTTATGGCTCAAGCCGTTCACGCTGATCGGCGCGACGACGCGTGCCGGCATGCTGTCCGGACCGCTGCGCGATCGTTTTCAACTCCGCGAACACCTTGGTTTTTACTCGGTGGACGAACTGACGGAACTTGTCTTGCGCAACGCGCGGAAGCTGAAGGTCCCGATCGATGCCCCTGCGGCCCGCGAGCTGGCGCGGCGCAGCCGCTCGACGCCACGGATCGCGAACAATCGTTTGCGATGGGTTCGCGACTATGCGACCAGTCGCGCGGACGGTCATGTTTCGCTGGACGTAGCCGAGGCCGCGCTGGAGATGGCCAGTATTGATGGCGCCGGCTTGGATGCGGAGGACCGCCGCTATCTGGCGACGTTGATCCGCGTCTTTCAGGGTGGCCCGGCAGGCGCTGAGGCCATTGCACACACGATGAACACATCGACCGACACGCTGGTCGACGAAGTTGAGCCGTTTCTACTGCGCATCGAGTTTGTCGTGCGCACCCCGCGCGGCCGCGTCGCGACGCCCAAGGCGTATGAGCATTTGCAAATGCCCCCGCTGCCGCCGACCGGCGCGGATGAACCGGCCTCGGACCAGAAACAGCCCCTGTTCGAGTGAAGATTCGCTCGCGCCGACCCCGGATCGCCGGGCGGCTTGACAGGCCGAGGCAAGACACCTAGGATAACCCGTTTATCGTGAGATTCTGCGGGTCTACCGGGCAAGGTCGGACTGGCTCGACACGTTCGTGGGCTCCTTCTGGAAGAGATTGTGGGCGGCCCGCCACGTTACATGGACCCGCCGGTACTGTATTTCCTTTTCCACCAGCGGATCGGGGCCGTGTGCTCCCGACGCGCCGCGCCGAGGTGTCCCGATGGCCGTTCCAAAACGCAAGCATTCGAATTCCCGAACCGGGAAGCGTCGCTCCCATGATGCCAAGAAACCGAGTCAACTGACCTACTGCACCAAGTGTAGCTCGGCCGTTCCGACGCATATGATCTGCCCGAACTGTGGTACCTATATGGACCGTACGGTCATGGCTGTGGATGAGAAATAGCACGCCGATGTGGTCCATTGGCTGTGCAGTTTCGGCGCGGCGCGATCCGCCGATATGGGCGCGGGTTCCGTAGCCGGTCGCCGCGCGAGGCACGTGCGGTTCCACTCACGCGGTCCAGAAACCATCGGTCGAAGAACAACTCACGTGGGAAAACACGATTGTGGACGACAAGGCAGCATTTCTGTTTCCCGGCCAAGGTGCTCAGTTCGTTGGCATGGGGCAGCAGTTGGCGGAGTCGCTGCCCGAGGTGCGGCAGCTATTTGATCGTGCCGCCAACGTGCTCGGATACGACCTGGGCGAACTCTGTTTCGCGGGGCCCGAGGACGAGTTGGACTCGACCGCCGTGAGCCAGCCGGCATTGTTCGTGACCAGTATGGCGGCCCTCGCGTCACTGCGGCACGAGTCTCCGTGGGTGGTTGCCGGATGTGCGGCCGCCGCCGGCTTGAGTTTGGGAGAGTATACCGCGATGGTGTTTGCCGGGGTCATGGATTTCGAGCCGGCCCTGAGCGTCGTCCAACGCCGCGGCGAAGCCATGCAGGCGGCGTCGGATCGAGTGGCCAGCGGCATGGTCAGCGTGTTGGGATTGACAGCGGAGCAAGTCGAGCAACTATGTCAGGACGCGCGGCGCGATGGCGAAGTATTGCGTGTCGCCAATCTGTTGTGTCCCAGCAATATCGTGATTTCCGGGCATGCCGAGGCATGCGAGCGGGCCGCCGAGCTGGCGGCTCGGGCGGGCGCCATGAAAACGCTCCCGCTGGCGGTCGCCGGCGCGTTTCACACCGAACTGATGGAATCCGCCGTCGCGCAACTGGCCGACGCGCTGGCGGAAATTCCCATGCGGTCGCCGCGCATACCCGTCGTGTCCAACGTCGATGCCAGGCCACACGACGATCCTGAAGAAATTCGCCAGCTGTTGATCCAACAGGTGGTTTCACCCGTGCGTTGGGAAGATAGCATGCGTTTCTTGCTGGATTCCGGCGTGCAACGGTTTTACGAGGTCGGGCCGGGACGCGTGCTTCGCGGCTTGCTGAAACGCATTAACCGAAAGATCCCGTGCGACGGAGTGCCAACTTGAAGCGCCACGTTGCGTGGCACGCCGGTTGTGACAGTACCTGATGGAAGAACAGAATGACGCGGGTCCGCGAACGAACCGAGCGACGTATTACGGGTTGGCCTGTTACGCGCACCTGAGGTTCCGGGCCGCGGCCTTGAGACGCAGGGCGTGCGAAAGGCCCAATGGGAGGTGAATAGATCAACAATGAGCGATTCCAGCGGTAACAGTCTGAAAGTCGATTTGTCCGGTCAAGTTGCGATCGTCACCGGCGCCTCACAAGGACTCGGACGAGATATGGCCGTCGAACTTGCCCGCAATGGCGCCACGGTCGCATGCGTCGCCCGGAACGCCGAGAAGTTGGCGGAGACGATTGCCCTGATCCAGCAGGCGGGCGGGCAGGGACAAGTATTTCCCGGTGACGTGACCGACCGTGCAAGTGTCGATGCGGTGGTCCAAAGCGTTATCGACCAGATGGGCCGACTCGATATCCTCGTGAATAACGCCGGTGTCACACGCGATACTCTGTTGCCGCGTATGTCGGACGACGAATGGGATACCGTGCTCAATACGAATCTCCGCGGTGCTTTCTTGTTCGCCCGCGCTGCATCGCAGATCATGATGCGCGCACGGTACGGGCGCATTATCAATATCAGCAGCGTGTCGGGGTTGATTGGCAACGCCGGCCAGACGAATTACTCGGCGTCAAAAGCCGGCTTGATTGGCTTGACACGCAGTTTGAGCCGAGAACTGGCCAAACGCAAAGTCACCGTCAATGCCGTGGCACCCGGGTTTATCGAAACGGAAATGACCCAGGCCATGGGCGATGTGCTGTTGGACCAGGCCAAGAAGCATATTCCGGCTCGCCGCCTGGGAACTCCACGCGAAGTGGCGGCGGCGGTCGTGTTTCTTGCCAGCCCGGACGCCGCCTACATCACTGGCCATGTCCTGACGGTGGATGGTGGTATGACGGGATAACCTTCCCCCTTGTAGTAGGGGGCAGGTGTGTCCATTTATGGCGTGATAACGGTTCCTACCTTGACCTGTTCGGTGAAAATCATCTATGTTTTTGGCTTGGTGAGGTTTGTGTCCGTGGCGGCTGGAGACCTTATGGGCGGAAATTTGATGATCTTGAGTCAACTTTTGTGTCGAGTCTGGTCGGTGGCATTGTTAGGAATTAGGAGTTAGGAGATAGGAGTTAGGAAGAAAGTGGTTGAGTGGGGGTGGTCCGGGTGTCGTTGTTAGGTGAGAGATGAGAGGTAAGAGGTAAGAGAAAATTCAGCGCTGTGCGCGGGTCTCCAGACCCCGCACGGAAGCGACCGGAGGTCTCCACCGCGCGTGCGTCAGTTGGTTGGAGGTGGAACCTCGTTAGATTCTTAGCTTGCGGGATGCACGCGCCGGACGCATATTTCGAAGCGAACAACGGGAGCGCGACCGAAGGAGGGCGTACTCCCCTGTGGGGTGCGGGCCGCCCGCATCCGTAGTTGAGTGTGAGTACATTTAGTCAGCGAATTAATAACGAGACTAGCATCTTGCCACTCTGTGTGGTGGCCGGGTCCAAAGTCGTAGGAGGTAGCATCTCGTGGCATCCGTCCAAGAACGTGTAATTGAAATCGTGGCCGAACAGCTGGGCGCCGATAAAGACAGCGTGACGCCAGAAACCCACTTCATCAACGATCTCGGCGCCGACTCGCTTGATACGGTCGAGTTGGTCATGGAACTCGAAGAAGAGTTCGATATCAGCATTCCAGATGATGCGGCCGAGAAGATCCAGACGGTCGGCGAGGCGATTGAGTTTATTGAGAAAGCCCAAACTTCTTCCTAGTCGAGTAGCATGACCAGCATGAAGCGGCGCGTTGTCGTTACTGGGCTTGGGGCGGTCACCGCGATCAGCCAAAAGGTGGACGATCTGTGGCAACGGATCCTCGCCGGCGAAAGCGGTGTGCACCCGGTTCGTTTATTTGACATTTCCGATTTTAAGATCAGAATCGGCGGTGACATCTACGACTGGGACCCAAGCGAGTACATCCCAACCAAAGATGCGAAGCGAATGGACCGGTTTACCCAGTTCGCTGTGGTCGCGGGGACCGATGCGATCCGGGACGCTGGACTTGATTTCGCGCGCGAAGATCGATATCGGTGTGGTGTCATCCTGGGCACCGGGATCGGCGGCTTGGGAGAAATTGAAACGCAGATGAAACGCATGATGGCGCGCGGGCCAGATCGTGTTTCTCCCATGACCGTTCCACGCATGATGCTGAATGCCGCCGGTGGCAACATCGCGATCGAATACGGGTTGCACGGGCCGAACTACACGGTGGTGACGGCCTGCGCCAGCGCGACCAACGCCATGGGCGATGCGTTGCGTCTGGTGCAGAGCGGGTCTGTGGATGTCATAATTACCGGTGGGACCGAAGCGGCCATGACACGTATGGGACTCAGCGCGTTTCAGAATATCCGCGCGCTCTCGGCTCGTAACGATGATCCGGCCGGCGCCAGCCGTCCATTTGACGCAGATCGCGATGGGTTCGTTTTCAGTGAAGGTGCCGGACTGCTCGTCTTCGAGGATTATGAGCACGCCCGCGCACGCGATGCCCACGTCTACTGCGAAGTGCTCGGTTACGGGACCAGTACCGACGCCGGCCATATCACTCAACCCGATCCCCAGGGGACCGGTGCCGCACGCTCGATGATTGAGGCGCTCCGAGATGCACAGCTGAATCCGGATCAGATCGATTACATCAACGCCCATGGCACGGGAACGTCGCTTGGTGACAAGGCGGAAACGATCGCCGTTAAGCAGGTGTTCGAGGAGGCGGCCAAATCGGTCAGTATTTCCAGTACCAAGAGCCATCTCGGGCACCTCCTGGGCGCCAGCGGGGGCGTTGAACTCGTGCTGTGCGTCAAGGCGCTGCTCGCGAACGTTGTACCGCCAACCATCAACCTGCACACACCGGACCCCGACTGCGATCTGGACTATACGCCCAATCAGCCGCGTGAGCGCGCTCTGAACGTAATCATGAGCAACAGTTTCGGGTTCGGCGGCCACAACGCGTCTATCTTGATCGGCCGCATGTCCAACGGCCAGGCGTGATGGAACGCCCGGTCTAAGAGCCGGTGTCACACATGGACGTGGGCGCCGCCCCCCCACCCTTCCC
>CAZSOG010000324.1:0-6205 GCA_964607555.1 uncultured Pirellulaceae bacterium
TGGATTGGGCCATGTTTTCGTCTTTACGCGGATGCCGGGAAACGGTTACCATGGCGACCTGGATTCTCCAAACTCTCTTTTCGGAGCGCAGGGACAATGAACGGATTCGCCGTGCTGCTGACAATCGCGGCGGTTGGCATCGACTATGGATGGCAACCGGGTCGTGATGGCCAGTTGGAGTATATCATTCAAATTCAGCCTAATCAGCTGGACTCGCTCAGGAATGGCCAGGACATTACCAGCGAAATCAGTCCGGAAGCGCGCGGCGTGCGGCGATTTCGAATCCACGTCGGCACGGGGCCAGTGCCGCGAATTTCGTCGATTCCGGCGAGAATGGGCGGGACGGGAAACGGGCCGAATACCGGAATTGGCGCCGGTTATGACCGAACAACGGGCGGGCGGACACCACGTTCGGTGCCGGACCTGAGCCCGAACACGGGGACGTTTGGCGCGACGCCACCGGCGGCCAGTACGGCCGGGGGGGTCCCGCTGCTGAACCTGCCCCCACCACCGTGGACGCCGGACGAAAGAAACCAACTGCACAGCGTCTTGATACGCAATTCGTCCCCCGCTCGCCCCAACTCGAGTTCACCTCCGCCCGGCTCGACGTATTCCGGGACCAATTCGAACTCGGGCATGGCGACTGACAGCATCCTCCCGGACATGCCGCCAAGTTCCGCAGCGTCCGGAAGCAGTGTGCCCGGCGGCAACTCGGCTCCACCGGCCAGCGCAACTGCGTTTCCAACGTACCCGGGGCCGGTTGGAACGTTGACGGGCCGCAATGGGACAGGAAGTATTGGCTATCCGATGCGCCATGGCGACGCGGCACCGGCACCGCACTCAGGAGTGTTGGGACCGCCTGCAGCGGCGCAGCCCACGCTGCCGACGAATGACGAGATTCTGCCGCGGCGGCCGATTTCGGCGCCCGGCGCGGGTCGGTATCAGACGCCGATTCGGGATCCTTCGGCAAGTACACCGGCAAGTACGCATAATGCCGACCGGACGCTCAAGCAGAACCCGGTTCGGCCGGGAAGCACAACGCCCAATCGTCGTGCCAAACTCATGGACCTTGTGCGCAGAAACACCGAGCCCAAAGCGGGACGCGCGGCCCCGACGCCCATCGCGTCGCTTCCCACCGGGCTGGGCGAAGCGTCCAGCAAACCAGTAATTGACAGCGAAACCGCGGACAAACTCGTCGACATGCAGGTTCCAAAACCGTGGATGCCGCTTGTCCTGACGTCACTCGGTCTATTCGCTTCGCTGGCTGCCAACGCCTACCTGGCATGGATCGCCATCGGTGTCTATCGCCGCTATCGCCAAGTCGTTGCGCAGCTCCGCGATGCCACGACGGCGGTCATCTGACGAAACCACGTGCTCTTTCGTGGCGGGCGGGACTCCTGCCTCACGCATCCGCGCGTGCTTCGATGGCAAGTCGCCGTCGATTGGCCGCGCGTTTGACCAGTTCGTCGGCGATGACACCGGCCAGGATCACGAGCCCAATGATGGCGAATTCGAGTTGCGTTGGCAAACCGAGCACGTTGATCGCGTTGTAGAGGACCCGCATCACGGCCGCCCCGATGACGACGCCGAGGATCGAGCCTTCGCCACCACGCAAGCTGCAGCCACCCAGGACGGCAGCGGCGATCGCATACAGTTCGTAGAAATTGCCCTGGCTGGCCGGCTGGATCGAGTTCAAGTTCAGCGCGAACAGAATCCCCCCCAAGCCGGCCGCGAGTGCACACAGCGTGTAGGCCACGATGATCATGCGGCCCGTGTTGATGCCGCTGTAGCGCGCGGCTTGTTCGTTGCGTCCCAGCGCGAAGAGATAGCGGCCATAGATCGTCTTATTCAGAAAGATCGCGGCAGCGACCGCCAACACGACCATGATGACAAATGGAATGGGGACCGCGAATCCCGGGATGCCGGGGACCGGGATGCCGCCCGTCGCCAGCTTGCGCAGCCCCTCGTATTGGTTGCCGAAGCCTTGCGTGTTATCACTTGTGAGCCAGCGCGCCAAACCACGATAGATCAACAAACCGCACAACGTGACAACAAAGGGCTGCAGGTCCAGCTTGGCAATCAGCAGACCGTGTACCAGCCCGATGAGAAGTGCCACGCCCATGACCGCCAGCAGCGCGACGGGAATGGCCAGGTGGGTCTTCACCAACAGGAACGGGAGCAAGCACCCGACCAAACCGACGACCGAGCCGGTCGACAGATCGATCCCGCTGGTAATAATGACCAGTGCCGCGCCAATACTGATGATCCCGAACAGCGAGGTGCGGCGCAGGATGTTCTCGAGGTTTCGCGCGCCGAGAAAATGCGGGTTCAGGATCGCCGTCAAGGTAAAGACGGCGACCAGCAACGCGGTGATGCCAACTACTTTTTTCATGAGTCTTTTTCGGATTCGGATTGGCCGGTTGCCAGTCGCATGATGGATTGCTCGGCTATTTCAGGGCCGACCAGATTCCCGGCAATACGGCCCTCGTGCATCACCAGGACGCGGTTTGCCAATTGGATGATCTCTTCCATTTCACTGCTCGCGAACAAGATGGCGACGCCACGTTCCGCCAGCTGTTCGATCAGTCTGTAAATCTCCTGCTTCGCTCCCACATCAACGCCGCGCGTCGGTTCGTCCAGAAGCAGGACATTCGGAGCCAGCGCCAGCCATTTCCCCAAGACGACTTTTTGCTGATTGCCACCCGAAAGGAACTGGACCGATTGGCGATCGTTTCGAGCGCGGATGCCGAGCCGGCGGATCGCGTCAGCGACAAGAGCCCGTTCGGCGCGCTGGTCGATCCAACAGCGCCGGAGCGCATCACGACGTAGTGCGGCCACCGACAGATTGTCTCGGACGGGCATTTCGAGCAGGAGACCGTGCTGTTTGCGATCTTCGGGAACCAGCGCCACACCGTGTTGGATGGCATCACGCGGCGATCCGGGCACCAGCGGCTGATTGCCCACGATGATGCGGCCACGGACGGGCCAGTCGATGCCAAAAATAGCGCGGAGCAGCTCGCTACGCCCGGCCCCCACCAGTCCGGCGATGCCAACAATTTCCCCGCCGGGCACGGTCAACGAAATCGTCTGCCGCGGATACGCGGCGGTCGACACGGATCGGACTTCCAGTTGCGGCTTGCCGGCGGCCACGCGGCGGCCACGCACGGTTCGCCGCACGTCACGTCCCACCATCAACCGCACCATGCCATCGTGCGTCATCGCGGCTCCTTCAAGCTGTCCCGCGTTGCGTCCGTCGCGCAATACGAGCACGCGGTCCGCGACGCGCGTGACTTCGCTCAGGCGATGTGATATGTAGATAATGCCGACACCACGCGATCGCAATTGCCCAATCAACCGGAACAACGTTTCCGACTCGCGCAGCGATAAACTAGACGTCGGCTCATCCATGATCAGAATTCGGGCGTCAATCGACAGGGCACGGGCAATCTCCACCATCTGCTGTTGCCCAATCGAAAGTCGATCCACGCGCATCGCGGGGTCCACATCCAACGCGATCCGGCGGAGCACGTCACGCGTCTGCCGCCGCATCGGGCGGCGCCTGATCCACCCCGCGCGCCGCGGTTCGCGCCCCAGGAAAATGTTTGCCTCGACACTCAGATTATCGCAGAGATTCAATTCCTGGTGGATCAAGGCGATTCCCGCGCGCATGACATCATGTGCCGATCCAAGACGCAGCGGCCGGCCATGCAGTAACACCTGCCCGGAATCCAGTTGCTCGACACCGGCCAGGATGCGCATCAGCGTGCTCTTCCCCGCGCCGTTCTCGCCAACGACCGCCAGGACTTCGCCAGCGGCGAGCGTCAGGTCGACATGGTCCAGCGCGCGAACGCCTGGAAACCGCTTGGTTGCCGCACGAACCTCAAGCAGCAGGTCGGGAGCGTGGTCAGCCATGGCACACCATCGCGAGCCTAGTTCGTCAACTTCTTCAATTCGTTCCAAAAAGCGTCGACGTTATCACGCGTGATCTTCCGTGTCGGGATGTTCAAGAACCCGCCTCCCGGCAGCACGCTCCGATCACCGCGTGCCAAGCCGGCGAGGATCCGGACCGATTCGGTTCCGTATCGATAGGGATTCTGAACCACCGTGCCAAAAATCTCCCCGTCGTGGATGCCCCGCAACGTTTCGTCCGCTTCGTCGAAGCCGATGATTTGAATCGAGCCCAGTTTGCCGGCCTCCTTGACCGCCTCCAGACATTTGGGCGGATTGTACGCGAACAGTCCGATCATGCAGTCCAGATCGGGGTAGCGCGTGATCGCATCCTCGGCAAGGGCCTTCGCTTTCGCAAAATCAAATTGATCCGTCCGAGTGTCCAGCACGACGTATTTTTCGCCGCGCAACACACTGCCCGGCGGATCGAACCGCGTGGCGTCGGCGCTGCGGTCAAGTAACTCGTCGATGATGCCCTGCCGCCGTTGACGCGCATTCAGTTGGCCCAAGCGGCCCACAAAAATCATGACATCCCCGCCGTCCGGCAAGGCCGCTTTCACTAGCTCGCCACATAATCGACCTGCCGTGTAGTTGTCCGTTCCGACATAGCAGATCCGATCACAGTTCGGGGCATCGGCGTCCTGCGTGATCAGGTTGGTCGCTTTGGCCGCCTCGTTCAGCAGATCCTGTTGGTTATCCGGATCAATCGGACTGATGGCAATCCCATCGACCCCCATCGCGATCAGGTCCTCAACCATCCGCCGCTGGTCGGCTTCTTCCGGCGGTTTGCGCACGAGGACGTTGACATCATATTTTTCAGCGGCGTCCTGGGCGCCTTTTTCCGCAATCACCCAAAACGACGCGATGCCGTTGGTTACGTACGCCACCGTGGGTCGGTCGGACGACGATCCGGATCGCCGCGTCTGACAGCCCAGGAGACAGACCCCGATGACGCCGATCAGGAGGGGCACCGGGCGCGGGCGGAAGGTGCGTCGCGTGCGCTGGACTCGGAATGATGGTTTGGCGTCGCGCATGACGTGGCGGTTCACGTTCTGAATCCCCTGCGAGCTTGAGTGTATTCGATCATTAGATTCTTAGGCTGCCACATGCGCGCACCGTGCGCGCATGTTTCGAAGCGAACAACGGGAGCGCTGCGGAACAAAGGCGTACTCCCTTGTGGGTTGCGGGCCTCCCGCATTAGGTTCTTAGGCTGCCACATGCGCGCACCGTGCGCGCATGTTTCCAAGCGAACAACGGGAGCGCGACCGAAGGAGGGCGTACTCCCTTGGGGGTTGTGGGCCACCCGCATTTGGCGAAGCCACGATGTGCAAGCTCCCCGCGCACGCGGCGGCAGCGATGAGTCCATGACGACGCAAGTTGCCCACGACGTGTGCAGGGAGCTATGGCAGATACTCTGAAATATACGAAACCTGGCCTATTCCGCGGCAGTCGTGTTTGATCCGGCACCCGTACCGCTGCCCCCCGTATCACCGCCGGTTGTTCCCTTGTTGCATCCCAAGAGCGGCAGCGCGCATGCCCAAGCCATTACACACACAAACAGTACACGACGAATCGACATAGAAAGATCCTTTATACGAAAAGCGTTAACAGAAACCGTGAATACGAATCCAAGCCGTCGCCGAAAATCAGCTTCGGCAGCGTGTCCAAGCAGGGACACTCGACCCCTTGCAGACGCCTACCGGGCTTGCGTACCCACCACCGAGCAAGATCGCCCCACCTCGAAGACGGAGCCGTAGCGTGCCGGAACCGTGCCGCACCCTAAGAATCTAACCACGTGAGTTGCGCCTGGCAAGAGGGGCTCACCGACCACGCGGCCCGTGTCGGTCCCGCGCGACGAAGCGCCGCGCGTGGGCACGCGGGCGTTGGCGCGAATCGTCGTAACCGTTCACGGCTCGTAAGACCCTCAACGGCGGATGAACGCGGATATTCGCAGAAGAACGTTGTTTTCCTTCGTCGTATCGGATGTCATCACGAACGCTTGTTCAACGTCGCGAATTACACTCCGCATTGCCCTAACGCGGCCTTCGGCCGCAAGGCTGGAGGCTGTAGACTGTAGGGTTTGCGGCGTAAGGTCTCAGGAAAAACATGCGCGCACGGTGCGCGCATGTGGCCGCCTAAGAATCTAACGAGGCGTTGCCTCCAACCAACTGACGGATCCCGGCACGCTGGAACGTATGATTTTGCACGACCCGCCGCCCGCAACTCGGCTGCCCTCCCGCCCCCACCGAGGCAAGCT
>CAZSOG010000325.1:0-6199 GCA_964607555.1 uncultured Pirellulaceae bacterium
CCCTCACGCGTCCCACTCACACGCCCCTCCCTCGCCACCGAGCTTGTCTCGGTGGGGGCGGGAGGGCAGCCGAGTTGCGGGCGGCGGGTCGTGCAGAATCATACGTTCCAGCGTGCCGGGATCCGTCAGTTGGTTGGAGGCAACGCCTCGTTAGATTCTTAGGCTGCCACATGCGCGCACCGTGCGCGCATGTTTCGAAGCGACGGGCCGGTGCGCGACCGAAGGGGGCGTACTCCCTTGTGAGTTGCGGGCCTCCCGCGTCAGGAATTAAAGGGCTTACCGGCGCCGGTCCGGCGGGGGCGTTCGTCAAGGTGCTTCGGCCACGTCACCATCTTCGGAAAAAACACGCTGCAAGAGCGCCGTTTCACGCGATTCATGATCCGCCAGTATCTGGCTGAACGACAGGAACTGCCGGGACAGTTGCGCCCATTGTGAAGGCGATCCGGTACTCTGATGAGCGTACTGGATAATACCATGAAGCTCTTCCAGTAGCACGCCATGCTGGTCAATGATCGCGGCAACGGGATCGGCCGCCCATGTCGCGCGCTCCGCGACGGCGGTCAACATGCCGCTTGCCGTTTCCGACCGGAAATGGGCTTCCAGAATCTGACGAAGATGTGTCAGTTGCAAGGCGACTTTCTGGGGCGAACAGGACTGTTGGGAAACGGCCTGTTGGATCTCGTCGAGCATTTGATGGATCTGCCGGTGCTGATTCGCCACTTGCTGCCGTATTGCCGACTGTGTCGCGGGGTCGTTGGTCATCAATCCGTGCTCCAAAGGTCGGGACGTGCGGGCCCGCCGCGCGTGGAAAACAGGGGGGCACCGTCGGGAGTTTGCTCCGAGAACCATTCCGGGAACTGTGGTCCGTGGCGCGTCAGATCGCGGTTCCACGCATGCGCACGCCACTCAGTCTAGCGTGCGGAACCCCCGACAGCAATTCGGAGGAATGTTGTGTTGGCGGATTGCCGGCCATGGGGGCCATGACCAACGTGAGCTTCGGCGGTGGTTGACCGGCGAAACCGCCTGTGGGGAGGGCGGCCGTCACACGTACGCGCGTGATGCCGGGACGTTGTTCGTGCCGTCCGGCGCACGCCTACGACTGCAATGGATAGGCGAATGGATTAACCACGCGCAACCGGTTCTCAACGCGGCTCACCTGTGGCAATTGACGCACAATCGTCTGCGCGACTTGCTTTAAGTAATAGGATGAGACCTGGCCCGTCAACATTGCCGTGCCCGCGCTGAACTCGCATGTCACTTGGCGCAATTCGCAATGGGAGCTACCACGCAAGATCAACTCGACCTCCCGGCATGCACGCTCGTCCATTGCCGCCGAACCTGGTGTGGCACCGCCGCCCGTCGTTCTTAGATCGGCCGACATCATCTCACGTCTCCTTCCTCGAGATTAAGAAACCCTCGCGCGCCCTTCCCTGGCGGTTCCACGGTGCACGAGGTTCCTTCCGAGATGCACGAACCGTAATACGTGAGAGACTCCAAGACTTGCCACCCGTAGACCCATGCACAACGCCCATGGATGCCGACAGCAGCGCGCTTCTTCGCAACTTTTTGGGACACCAGCAGATGCAAAATCAAAGTTCTGCGTGAAATCAGCCGTCCATATCGTCGACCGGCCCTTGCATCATTCCCGGGTGCGAGTCGTCGGTGGAGAGACCGGCAAGAGCCGAAATAAAATCCATGACAGCAACGTCGCGGATACTCACCGGAATGCCAGCACTTACTAAGCATATCGATCCAGGCAAAGAAGTCAACGACAATTGTGAGAATCTTCAATCCGAAATGCTAGCACTTGGGGAGGGAATTCCGGCTCAAGGCCGCCGAGTTCCGCTTGTGGCGACGCCGAGCGACTTCTCGAAAACGGCGTCATGAACAAGTTCTCCAGAACGATTGGATGCCGCATGACGCACGTGCCGCGGACTCGGCAAGAGGAACAACCGGGCAACCGCACGCCAACCAATTTCCATATCGGCCGTGTTTGTTTGTGAATGATTGGCGAAGTAACTAAACGGTGTCGTCGGAAATTTCGGCGCGATGCAGTGGTTCGACGGTACTCACCCAGGGAATCCAAGAAGAAAACGATGATGTACTGGGGGAAATCCACTATTGTGTCGAAATATTCGTCAATATGACCGATTGGCGATTGACAGACTGCGGCTCGGGTTCTAAATTGGAAGTCATGGTTGATCGGGCATTGGTTCTCGCCGGCAGGCGGTCTTTGCCAGGGTCCCATGAGCTTGCTTTGGCGGGCAGTGGCGAGCACTTTTTGATAACGACTAGACAACCATGAGGTGCTCGGATTAGACTTGTAATATGATCGACTACGGGTAGCCGGTTTCTCTTCGCTCCAGCCTAGCCAGGAGCCCGACTCCGACCTGCAGATCGGCTACCCTTCAGCGCCTCGGCGATTCGCACCGTCGCCGAGGCATTTTTTTTGCGCGGCGCGGTTTTCGTACCCGAGCCATCGTCAGGCGGAGTCCGAGACGGGCGCCGAGTTCTCGCGGTCTATTCGTTCAAACGCCTCGACAATCAATTCGGCGGCCGACTGCTGCGTCATCCGCGCGACGTTGATTGTCAGATCGAATTCGTGGGCGTCATTGGTCGCATGGCGAAAGTACCTTTGGTAGAAGTCGCGCCGGTCGGCGTCAATCTGAGCGATCTGCCGTTGTGCGGTCTTACGCGGCACCCCCAACGTATTCATCAAGCGGGCGATCCTGAATTCCAAGGGTGCCACTATCCGAACGGCGAGACCGCTGGGGCGCGGTAGAACGCGGTGTGCGCCGCGTCCGACGAATACGATGCGCCCGTACATGGCGGCAAGGAACATGATTCGTTGCAGGTAGACGACGAATTTTTCGTGACTGACTACCTGACTGTCCAGCCAGCTGGAGAGGACATCGTGTAGCCAGTTGGCACGTGTTTCGTCGACAAACTCGAGCATGCAGCGTGGCATTTCATAGCATTCGGCCATAAAATCGAGTAGTTGCTTATCAAGCATATCCCAATTGAGTCGCTTGGCCACCAAACTTGCAATCTCGACTCCGCCCGTGCCCGCCTCGCGCGAAAGAGCGATATAGGGGCCGGTGCGTAGTGGACGCCGGCCCGTGTCAATCGCCTGGTCCAAATGGGCGCGTAAACCGGGTGAAGTGAGCCATTGACGCATGCGCAGCCGGGCCTCTTCAGGCAGCTGCGGTGAGTCCTGGGTGTCGCTTGCCATACCGCACCTCTCTTTTGTCCATGCTCCCGATCGATCTCGTTGTCAAGGCATGTTGTTCAGGTCAAACCAGCCAGGCCTTCGTCATGATGTGGCCCGTGGGTCAACCGACATCGCGAATTATAGTGCCGTTGCACGGTCGATGCACGTCTCAAATCCCAATAAACTGGAGGATTCCCAAGAAGGGCCCTTCCCAAGATGAGCCAATTCTGGCACAACTGAACTAACGGCGGGTGGCGCGCGGTGCGCATGGCGCGGATGGCCGAGTTTCGTAGAGTGTTCCTTCACGGGAGGGCGACCAGCATGACCGAGGAAAACGCTATTTTTGACATGGAAATTGCCGGCAATACGCTTGTGCTGATCCCGCGCAAAAACCTGAGTGAGCTGCAGTTTGTTCACTTCGATCAGGCGGCCGATCGCGTTTTTCGGGAATTGGATGCGTGCGCGGCGCGGAATGTGGTACTTGACCTGGAACATACGGATTACTACGGATCCACGGCAATTGGTTTTTTTGTCAAGCTATGGAAACGCGTCCGCTGCGCGGATGGAAATATGGTGTTATGCCATGTTTCCGACAATGAACGGGAGATTCTCCGCGTAACTCGTTTGGACTTGCTTTGGCGAGTGTATGCGGATCGAGACGCGGCGTTGGCGAACATCGAAAGACGTGACGACACGGACCAGGGAGACGCTTCCGCGCCGGTTTCATGAGTTACTCGCATACCCAACGGGGCCCGTGGTTTTTGCTGATGGCCGTTGTGGCGACGGCCTGCCTCGTCGTTGCGTGGGTGGCGCGGGGCGCGCCGCTGGCCGTTGTGGCGTGCGGCGGCGTCGCGTTCGTAATGCTCTTATGCGCACTATCGTTCGTGCATCTGACGGTTTATGACGATGTCGACGCGCTGGCGGTACGTTACGGTCCACTGCCGCTCTTTGCTTGGCTCTGCCCGCGCATTCGCTATGACGAAATCAAGTCGATCGAACCGGATCGGTCCAACATATTGGATGGTTGGGGAGTCCATTGGTTTCCGGGCCGCGGCACGACGTACAACATTTGGGGACGCGATTGCGTTCGGATCGAAACCGGCCGGCGAATCTATCGAATCGGGTCGGATGACGTTGACAATCTCATTTCATTTTTGCGGCAACGCATCGACAACAAGCGTTGAATCTCTTGGAGCGCGGCTGTGCCGTGCGTCCTCACCGCACGGCGCCGCGTGCCTGCAGTCGACAGGGACCACATGGCAACCCGTGTCGAAACGTGTGAAATTCATCGTGGAGCACGGTCGTGAAGTCGACGTAGCCGGGGACTAATTCAAGTCGTTGGCCGATTCCCGGCGGCGTCGCGCCGGACGCGACTTTCAGGACCCCGTGTTCGGCGGACAAGTAGTCAACTTGCAGCTCCGGATGGCCGAGGACGCGGGGCATGCAAATCTGGGAATCGAGTGTCTTGCGGCCCGCATCGATCACGACACGCCGCGGTGTCGGGCAACTGACGACGGTACTGAGCACGGTCAGCGCGTTCTCGAGGCCCTGAACGTGGCATTTGGTTCGGTAGAATTCGTCCATGAAGATGGCACCGCCCGCTTGTACCTCCGTGATTCCCGGGTGGTGGATACTGTATTGGTACGACCCGGTCCCTCCGCACGAGACGATGGGACAGGGAAGACTCGCGGCGCGCAGCTGATCCGCCGTATCGACCAATTGATCGAGTGCCGCGTTGATCTGGCTTCGTTTTTCTTCCGGGTCCTGAATCTGCAGAAGGTGCCCTTCGTAGCCCATGACACCTTGCAGGCTGAGCCCCGACGTTTGGGCCACGAATTGCGCGAGTTGAACGGCGGCCTTGCCGGGCGCCACACCGACGCGATGCATGCCGATGTCGACCTCGACCAGGACGCGCAGCGGCCGTGGCGCGCCGGCCAACGCGTTGCCGAGCGGCCGCACTTGCAGCGGATGGTCCACGCAAACCATGATATCACTGATCCGGCACAGCATGGCAAGTCGCGCGATTTTCGTCGGGCCGACAATCAAGTTCGCGATCAAGATGTCCTTGATTCCCCCTTGGGCCATGATGTCGGCCTCGCCGAGCTTGGCGCACGTGACGCCGAGCGCCCCCGCGTCGACCTCGCCGCGCGCGATCATGACCGACTTATGACATTTCATGTGCGGTCGCCAGCCGACGCCGGCCTGCCGGCATTGGTCGACGACCGTGCACATGTTGGCATCGAGTTTTTCCAGATCGATACAGAGTGCTGGGGTGTCCAGCGCGTCTTTTGTAAGCATGGGGCCCTCTTGGGAACCGAAAACGTAGCCGTTCACGGCCTTTGGCCATGAACGGCGGGTTAGTTCTTAATCTTAATCTTAATCTTAATCCTGATCGACATGACGTGTTACGTTGCGACGATTCTCCTGATTCGTGGGAGCTGAATATCTCATTTGAGATTACCTCATTTGCGCTGTGTGCCTCGCCAGCAAAGGCCGGAAGAGGATTAAGAGTAAGAGTAAGAGTAAGAGTAAGATATGGGATTAACGGCGGACAGGATTACGGCCACCGCGGCTTGCGTTGTTCGGCGGGGTGCCGGTCGCGCCATGCATTACCAGCGCGCAGCATGAAATACGTATTGCTTCGACGTACCAAAGCAACGCCTTAGGATCAGGAGAATAATTAGACCGGTATTGACAATGTGGAACTACCGAATCGTCCCGCAACCTACGCCACCCAAGATTCTGGTTTAATTAAATTGCCGATCCTTACGCGGCGGGCGCGTCACCTTCCACCTAGCCCGCATGCCAAGACCGCGCATCGCCCCAGATGCCCCCGCGTTCACGCGGCGGGAGCCTCACCTTCGACCTAGCCGTGCACCGTCGCCCCCCCGTCCGGGATGACCCCGCGTTTAGTTGGACAGCGCCACTTTTTTGCGCGCTGCTGTAGTGCATAATCATACGCTCCACCCACACAAGGTGGGCGGGGGC
>CAZSOG010000326.1:0-6173 GCA_964607555.1 uncultured Pirellulaceae bacterium
TACAACTAGCAGATATGTAATACGATGGCAAGGGGCAGCGCGACGAAACGTCAGGAAGCTGGGCCCAGGGAGGTCGGTTCTCCGAACCGACCGCGCGCCGCCCACGAACCGAGCACGGAACACCGGCACCGTCGAAGAACAGAGTCCCGCGTTTGCACCCTCGGAGTTCGGTGTTTCGTAGCTGTTCACGCCTGTTTGGCGTCCGCCGCGGTCATGCGCCGTTGTCGACGCCCGAGGTAGAAGCCGAGCAGGGTCCAGAGTCCGATCAAGGGGAGTGCCAGCCAGAGCACGGTCGTGGTGGCCAATGCCAACCACCGGCTGGTCAGCAGCGTGTACCATGTCACGCCCACGGCATCGCCGCCACGATAGGCGACCGTATCGATCAAATTCTTCGCTTTGTATTTGTCTTCACGTGGCAGGACGGTGAACAGACTTTCGCGCGCGGGGCGCGACAGTGCGAAGTTGGCCGCGCGCCGCACCACCTGGAACAGATAGAGCGACGCCAGCGTCGGCCACAAGCCAAGACCCAGAAACCCGACCAGCACGACGATCGGCAGCAGTGCGAGTGTCACGCCCACGCCCAGTCTATTAATGACACGACCGGTCAGAAATACCTGTACCACGATGGCCAGGATATTCACGTTCAAGTCGATTCCCGCGAAGAACGTCGCACGCGTGTCACGCGTCGTGAGCGTCTGCTCGATAATCGATCCTTGCAAGAAGTACGCCAGCGTGCCGCTGAAGGCGTGAAACATGATGAATAGAGCGATGCCCAACAGGTAAGGGGACGAGAACAGGTGTGTTATTCCGGCCAGCCAGTCACCGCCGATCCGATGGTCCGCGGACGGCCGCCACTGGTGCGGCTGGTATTTGGCGGGTTCCGTCGCGCGTCGTGCGACCAGACCGTTAATCCGAAAAACGCACAAACAGGCCGCCGCAAGGAGCAACGACGAGAGTGGCAGCAGGTTCACTTCGCCGATCCGCCGCGCCAGCACGACCGTGCTAGCCGAGCCGGCGATCGCGCCGAGCGTGCCGCCGACGCTGATCAGTCCGAACAGACGTTGGCCCTGATCGGACTGGAACAAGTCAGCCATCATTCCCCAGAACACGGAAACGGCAAACAGATTGAAGACGCTCACCCAGATAAAAAAGGCGCGCGCCACGTTGATGTCGCCAGGCACACCGAACGAAGCAAAAAGGACGAAGAACAAGAGCAAGTTGGTGATGAAGAAAATGTAGACTGTCGGCACGAATACGCGTCGTGGAAAGCGACTTACCAACGCCGAGAAAACTGGATTGGCGACCATCATAATAGCCAGAGTAATGAAGAACAGAACCTTCAGGTCCTTCAGGCCGCCAGTCAATCCCATCGCGTCCCGGATCGGGCGAATCACGTAATAGCCGGCCAGCAAAAAGAAAAAATAGAGGCATGACCATACCACCGGTTGCAACTCGGTCCGGTTGATGCCGAGCATTCGCAAGGCGACCTGTAGAACATCATGATGATCGTCCAAGCCGACGGTCAGGGGATCGCGTTCCATGATAAGTGTCGCTCGCGATTCTATTTCCCGATGGCGTAGAGTCGTGTCAGCGTGTTGACATACAGGACGCCGTTGGCCGCCATCGGTGTCGCGGCGATGCCCGTGTCGAACTGGGTAGACGCGAGCACTTTCTTATTCCTTGTCGCGGCGAAAACCCAAAACGCACCGCTGCGATAGGTGCCCACATAGACTTTTCCGTCCGCCGCCAGAGGTGATCCCCAAACGTCACCTTTCACGGCCTGTTGCCAATGGATCTTGCCCGAGTCGGCATCGATGCAGTACACCGTTCTACGGCAGTCGCCCACGAACACCAGGCCGTTGTAAATGGCGGGCGTCGTGCAGGCATGACGCTGCAGCGGAACCGACCACAGCTGGGCGCTCCCCGTCACGTCCCCGGTGCCGGTCGCATCGATGCATTTCAGCCATGCTTCGTTCTTGCCCCACCAGAAATCCCCGCCGCCGGTCACGTAGATGCGGTTTCGGTAGAAGACCGGCATGCCCATGATGTTGCTGGGGCTGGTCCGGTGATTGCCAATGTACTGATGCACGTTCTCTTTCGGGCCGTTCGGGTCGCAATCGAATCGCCAAACGCGTTGGAGTGCCGTGGGACGCTCGCTGCCTCTGTCTTGGGGCAACGCGCGAAAGGCATAGCAAACGCCGTCGCCGCCACAGAAGAAGATCAGTTTTTGCCCATGGACGACGGCCATGGACGGCGACGACCAGGTGCAATGGAAAATCCGCGGACCGATCCGCTCGTTGTCCGACGCCACCAGGCGACCGGTCGCTTTATCCAAAACGATCAGACTCGGCGCGTTCGGGGAGCGGATAACGCGGTGCGTGTTGTCGACGCCATTGCCCGTGTTCAAGTATAAATACCGGCCGTCGATCAGAATCGAGCTGTGTGCCGAGTCGTGCGGGTGGATGCCCACCTCGGCCGGCATGTCATACAGCCAAAGGATATCGGCGTCCTTGGACGTCGGTTCGATCGGCGTCTTACCCGGCAATACCATGTGCCGGCCCTCGTCCCGGTACGGGCCGTCATTGCCGTCGCGCATGCCATTTAGATCGAGGCACGCCACCTCGGCACGGTTCGTCACGACGTAGACGCGATCCTGCTCGACGGTCGGCGGCGAGCAGATGGCGATCCGCGGCTGGTCCAGATAGTTGTCGCCCTGTAATCGGGGCACGATCAGCTGCCACTGGAAACTGCCGTCGGCTTCATCAAGACACAACAGGACCCCGTGATCGCCCGTGATGCGAGGATCACGTGGCTGTTGGTTGTTCGCGCCGATCAACACGTGGCCTTTCGCGATGACCGGCGAACCAAACGCCTGACCGCCCAACGCCGCGGACCACTTGATCCCGTCGCCGGATTCGGGATCGAATTGAACGGGCAGATGCGTCTCGTTCGATACCATGTTGCGCGTCCAGGCCTGGCCCCACTGGGCCGCGTCACCCGCCATGCAACGCAGGGTCGCCAAGCCAACGACGCCAATCAGAACGACTACCACACGGCACGCATCGATTCTATTTGTTCCCATGCTCACGTTGCTGTTCCTATTTCATAACGGTCTCTAATCATAATCGATCTCGACCAGTGTGTGTGGCGGCGTGTGCTTGTGGTTCCGAGTATATCACGGTTCGATTAAGGGGAGCGCGACGGGACAGCCGGTGCGATAGCATTGCCGCGCGGCGAAAACTACGTCATGGGTGAGGATCGCATCTTCCAAATTGCAGTGTGATTCGACACCCTTCGTCAAACATTCCACGAAGTGGTCGATTTCGGCCTGAAACGGGTGATGCGACACGTCGCTCGAGTCGGGGAGAATGGACGGCAGTTCAATCCAATCGCGTTGGCCGGGAAATCTGTGTGACCAAATGCGATTATCGAAGACCGAGCCGCGGTCGCCGAACACTCGAATCGGGAACCGGTAGGGCATGATGCAATCGGCGTTTACGGACACTTTGGCGATCGCCCCGTTGTCGAATTTGATCAGCACGACCTCCAACCCGTCGTATTCCATTGGGGGAGCGTTCTCGATCCACGTGTTGATCAGCGGGTTATACTCGCGTGCGGTGCCTTTGCGATAGCCTCCGGAAACGGCGAATACTTCAACGGGTCGCGCGGCTTCGAATTGCCCGGGCGCGGCGAACCAGCGCGCGGCGTCGACGGCGTGACAACCGCCGACCAGCAGCGCGCTGACGCCTTGCTCGACCGTGCGGGCATCGTTCCAGCCGGACCACCAGCTACCGTTGTGGCTCAAATAGTCGGCTTCAACATAGTACGGGCGGCCGACCGCGTCGTCCTGGATCATCTGCTTTAGCATTTGAAAGAGTGGATTCCACCGCAAGACAAAGCTGACGACGGTACGCACGCCGGCCGCGCGAACGGCCTCACGCATCCGCCGCAGTTCGTCCGGTGAATTACCCAGCGGTTTCTCGATCACAAGGTGTTTTCCGGCGTTGGCGGCCGTAATGACGTTGGCACAGTGCACATGCTGGGGAGTGCAAATGGAGACAATATCGACGCCTGGGTGCCGCAACGCGGCCGCGAAATCATCATACGCCACGGCGTCTTTCAAACCCGCTTCGCCGATGCGCCGTTGGGCACTTTCCATGCGACGACTCGAGACCGCCACAACGCGTGCTTGGGGATGACGCCGCCATGCACCGATGTGCTGGGCGGATACCCAGCCGGCGCCGTGCACGAGCACTCCATAATCTGATTTGGTCACTTGTGAACACCCTTTCGTTAGAATTTCCAGACACGTGTCCGGTCCATGATATCCGGAGAGTCCAATCGTGCGTCCCGGGTCCACACTGGTCTGGCCAAGCGGCCACCGCGTTACGCCGAAGCTCTGAATTTCGAAGTTGTCATTTCTTAATGCGGGTGGCCCGCAACCCACAAGGGCGTACGCCCTTGTTCCGCGGCGCTCCCGTGGTTCGCTTGCAAACATGCACGCACCGTGCGCGCATGTGGCAGCCTAAGAATCTAACACCTAACTCCGCGCCCGACGAGACTCAACCCAGAAGTTGACTCAAGATCCTCAAAGCCCAGCCCATAAGGCCTCAAAACGCTTTCCCACCGGCCGGCTCGGCGGCGCCCCAGTGGGCCGCCGCATCGAGCATTGCGTGCACGTTTTCCGCCGGTGTTTCGACCGCCAGAGTGCACCCGGAACTCAAGACAAACCGTGGATGCTCGGCACGATCGATCGCGGCTAATAATGCGCGTGTCGCGGCCCGAACCGAGTCGGGCGTACCGTGTGCCAAGACAGACACGGGATCGAGGTTCCCCCACAGTGCCACGTCAGGCCCGACAACGGTGGCGGCCGATGTCATATCCACTTGGTAGTCCAGTTCCAAAACGTCGGCGCCGCTGGTCGCCATGGCGGGCAGGATCGGCGTGGCATCACCACAAACGTGCAGCGAGATGGGGACCTTGGTTGTCGCGTGCAGGTGCCCAATCAGATGCTGTTCGGCCGGCCAGACAACCTCGCGGTAGAGATCGGGACCGACCAGACCGGCCGGCGAATCACCGCCACTGAGCATGGCGGCTCCCATGTCGGCAAGGGCGTTGGCATATGCCGCGGTGTATTCGGCACAGCGCGTCATTAACGCCTGCACCATGGGGCGATCATCGATCAGCTTCAGCATGAGCTGGTCAATTCCCATCAGGGCGCAGGCAAGTGAGAACGGGTACTGGTCGAAACAGGCGACGATAAACACATCCTGGCCGAACCGCTGTACCAGTTGACGCACTGCCTCAAGCATCAGCGGACAGCGTCCTTGCGTGCTCGGGTCGGGGGCCGCGATGGAGTCGATATCGGCCGCCGTCTGCACACACGGAGCGCCCACGCCGCCCATCGGTTGCTCGTCGCTCGCAAAGCCGACACGCGCTCCCATCGCTTGTGCCGTGACCCACGTGTCGGCCGACAGCCAGATCGCGTCGGGGCGAAAGGCCTCGTAGTATCGTGTGATACTGGCGACCATCGCGTTCACGTCGGTCGTGTAACGCCGCAGCGAGATCCCCGCGTAGCGCGCGCAATAGTGCACGGCCAAGGGACCGGTTGCCGGGCGCGGCGTGGTGGATCCGGCCAGAGCACGGCCTACAATCTCGCGGGATGTCAGCATCGTTTCTTGTTGCCCTCCTACCGAGTCTCCGAGGTTGACGCGATAATCCGTACGGTTTCGCCATTCGCATTGGCCATGCCGGTGGCACTCGGGACCACCAGACAGTATAACAAAATAGTCCTGGTCCACGGAGGGAACAGAGATGGGAAATCCGGGCCAGGACATTGTTTCAATGATGTACGATGGACGTTCACGTCCGGCGCCGATGTGAGCTGGACACCTTGTGAGTCGAAATTCGTTGCCCTTGAGTCAACTTTTTGGGTCGAGGTTCAGCCGCCACGGGAGTTGATGTCGGGTGAGCGACGCGGGTAGCGCAGAATCACCGTTCCACCGGGATAAACCCCGCGGTGACGGGAACGTGGGTGAGTTGAGTACGGGGTAGTGCAAAATCATTGCTCCACCGGGATAAACTCGGCGGTGGCGGACGGGACAAAACGTAGCGCTGTGCGCGGGTCTCCTGACCCCGCACGGAAGCGACCGAAGGTCTCCATCACGCCGGCA
>CAZSOG010000327.1:0-6173 GCA_964607555.1 uncultured Pirellulaceae bacterium
ACTTGGTCGCGACGTCATTACGGCCGAGCGCAACCGCCAGATCGCCGAGCGACTGAACGGTCGCGTAATAATGATAGCTGTCATGATTGGCGGGATCTTCTTGAAAGTCACGGAGTTCCTTGACCGCCGCAGCCTTGTCCCCGCCGCCGGACAGGGCAAGTTGAGCATCACAATAAGCCCGGTAGAAAGCGATATCCTGCAACACTTCCGGTCGTTGAATCCCGGCCGTGCTGATTTTCTGCAGATACGACTTCGCTGCTTCGATTTGACCGTTTCCGAGCGCCTGCCGCGCGCTCCGCAACTCAGGTGGATCCTCGGCGAACGTGAGCTTCTGGATCTCGTTGGCCGGAAACACTTTGTTGCCCGTCTGCGTCCGCAGGGTCACCTTGTCGCGCGTCACCTCGATGATCGTTCCGAATACCGAGATACCGCTGCTACCAACCACTCCGTCCAGCGGTCTTGCCTGGAACGTCGCGCCGCCCGCCGCCGGCAGGATCGCCAAACAGGCCAACTTGCAAATCATCCTCATTTCGTACTCCGTCGCGAGTTTCTTGAGATATCCGGAAGGCCGATCGGTTTCTGCTTGAGTGCTCGTTGGATCTGGCGTAGCAACGCGTCATACTGCGACCGCCGCGTTGCATTGCCGAGTTTGGGGTAGAGATCTTGCGTGGAAGTAATCGTCCGCCGTGCCAGATTCAAGTACTTGGTTTTCTGTTGTTCGTCGCGTTGGCGCAAGGCGTAGTGAAAGTAGCAATACGCCATGTTGTAGCGCGCTTCATGAAACTGATCGCGAAATTCAGGAAAGCGTTGCGTTTTGCGGGCAAGCACATTCCACCCCCAAATCAGGTTCTCCTTGGACTTATTGGGCAGCGCGCCGCGGGTCGCATCCAAGTAGTGGCGTGACTGGCCCGGCAATTCCGCCCACTGCTGATAAGTCATCGCGGCTTCGATTTGCACGCCAACATCACGGTTGTTCGTCGCCAGAATCGTGCCCAACAATTGAATTGCCGTTTGAAATCGTCCCGCATCGCGCAAGGCGGTGACCTTGTTGACCCGTATTCGGCGCGTCACGGTCGGATCCAGATCGGCCAATTTGAGGATCCGATCAAACGTCGCCAGCGCCTTGTCATAGTAGCCTCGGGCAATCGTCTTCGACTCCTTGTCTCCGGACACGCCGTGGCCCAGGCTCACGTACGACTGCGCCACCCAGTTGAGAACCCGATAATCGGTCGATTCCGCGGCGACTTCGTCAAGAAATGCCGCGAAGCCTTGCGACAGCACGCGCCGGTCGTTCGGATCATCCAACAGGGTCAATTGTCGCTCAAGACCGCGTGCCATGCTAAAAAAGATCGCCACCAGTCGTTTCTGGTCTTCCGGCCGTTCCCCGATCTGTTCGCGCAACAGCTTCATGGTCGTGCGCGCCCGCTCGATCAACGCGGCGCGTTGCCGCGCATCCGTTGCCTTGGGCAGCGCGCCAACCAACGCACTCAATACAACTCGATAGGTCTGTTCCACGAGACGCGGGTCCTTGACGACCGGGTCCTTGCGCGCAATGAGCTTCAACGGGCCGACTTTCTCGTCTTCCAACAGCGTCAGGGCTTCCGGGGCATGGTCCGTATCGATCTGGATCTGCGCCAGCACCAGCACGGCGCGAGGCAGATTGGCGTCCATCGAACCGCTTGACTTCATGCGGTCGACTCCCGACCGCAGCACATCAACCGCCGCTTTCTTGAGCGACGCCAATTCGCTTTTGCGCCGCGCGATATCGGCGGCGGATGCCTCCTGCGCGTGATCCTGGTCGCCCGCCGCCCGTTCCGATTCGCGCCACGCCTCCATGCCGCGCAGATAATCCTGCCATAAGGCCTGGCCGACGCGCAACTCGGCCGAGCCACGCGCCACGGAGTCGGCAGGAATCCGTTGCACATATTGCCGCGCCTGATCGAGGTTACCTTGCCGAATCAAAAACGGGATAATCGTATTAATGGCGGTCGCCGCTACCGGTTTCCCCGACCACGTCGCAACGATGTAGTTCGCGATCGACACCACGTGATCCGTTTCAAACTGTTTGTCATCCGACGTATTTGCTTCATAGAGATTCAGGTAAGCGGCCAGCGCGATCTCCGCGGCTTTGCTCGCCAACGCGTCGTTCGGGTACCGCCGCGCGCAAAACTCGCCCAACACGGCGGCATCGTAATATTCACCGGCCAGGTATCGTAGATAACTCAACGAGTAGCGAACGGCGTTCAGGTCCGCCAACGGCGTTTCCGCATTGGCTAGCCGCAACGCTTGAGAGAAATAGTCGCTCGCCTGGCGTTGTTGCGTGTGAATTGTCGCGTTGGCTTCGTCGATTTTCTCGCGCAAAACTTTTTTCTGGTCGGGATCCGGCTCCCGTTTCAATCGCGCCGGTACGTGGTCGATGATGAACTGGGCACTGCGCATGGTGGATAGGGCTTCCGTGCCGGCGCGGCGTGCTTGCTCGAACGTCTTCGGTACTATTTTTCCCGGAAGTTGCGTATTGTGCAGACCGCGTGGCAGTTCCGCGAGCAATGTTTGCGCCGCCGTCTGCTCGGCACTCGGGATCTTCGCGACAGCGCGGGCGAGTTTGCTCGCTTCGTCCCAATGGGAGCGTGCCTCCACATCACGCGGATTACGCTTCTTGAGCAGCGTGGCATACGCCGCGTGGACTTTGGCCAAATCCAACTTGAGTTGGAGCCAGTCACTTTCCGCGTCTTCCGACGGCCGGATCGTCGCGAGCCACGTCTGCCCTTGACGGATCGCGATCTCGTAGTTCTTGCCGTCCGCGGGGTCTTTCCGCCAGCACGAAAAGGCCTGCAGCAAGCCGCGTGTTTTCAACCGGCGCACGGCGGGGTCGTCCGAGTTCAGGTCGAGCAGATCATCCTGCAGAATCTCAAGCGCGACGTCACACTGGCCTAATTGCGTCAAGACCCGGGCCTGGCCGAGTCGTGCATTAAACGCGCCCAACAACCCAAGTTTGCCGTACTTATCGAATATGGCCTTGTATAACGCCGCCGCCTGGTTGAGAAGCTGCGTGCGTTGCGGATCATCCGCACCGAGTGCCGCGGCGTGATCCTCCAAGGCCTGGCCGGCGAGCACCTGAACATCAAGATATTCGCCTTGCAAGGTTTCACGACGTTTCCGCTGATCGGCGTCTTCCATCGTCGGGTCAGCCGGCTTCTTCAGTTTCAACAGCACGGCCTTGAGTTTCTCCTTGGCCAGCACCAGCGCCGCGTACGCCTGCATTGAGAGTTCAGCCGACTGCTGCCGTAAATCGGCGCGATTCGTCCGCCCGGCACGCTCCAGCTCTATGCGGGCCCATGCACTCAAAAGCTGCCCCAATTGCCGCTGTGCGATCGGGGCGTCCGCATGATGAGGATGTGCGCCGATGAATTGTGTAAAGCTGTCACGCGCGGCTGCCAAATCATGTTCACGAGCAACCGGATCACGTTGCACCATGGCGGCCTGCACAAGCGTCAGGGCGCGTTGATAGGCAAGCGTTTCCGCCATCGCCGCGGGGACCGCGGAACGGTTGGCAAGCCGGTCCATATACAACAGTGCGACGTCGTAGTACTGGCGTGCACGCAATGCCTGCAAGAAACTTGCCACCGGCTCCTCACTCCGTGCGACCGACGTCCGGGCCAGCATCCACGCCAGCAACAGCATCGGAATCCAAACTCGCTTTCGCTCCATGTCGAGGGTCCCTTGCTTGGTCCTCGCACGCCGCGCTCTTTCGCGGTCACCGTGCGGTAGGCATTGCTCCGACGACACGCGACGGCGTGCCCTGGATGAGATCTTGGCCGCAACGACTAAGTACATATTATTGCATAACTTGTGAATATGTGATAGAGCTAGAGGATAGGGTCGGCCGGCGTGGTGGCGGTCCGGTCCCAGCGCGCGTCACACGCGTTTGAATCGACTCGGATTCCGCACCCCACACCGAATGCGTGACACGCGGCGCCGCTTGACTATCCACCATCAAACCGGGAGCAAACCCCCATGATATCCTTTCGCGGCCGTGCCGGAGCTCGCCCACAAAGCGCGCGGCCGCGGCGCCCGCCAGATTTTTTGTCGCGCCGCGCGCAACTCAGGATCCTGACCCTGTTCGCGGCACTCGCCCTCGTTACCGTACTGATGCACGAGGCCCGAGACCCGGGGAATTGGCGCTGGATCTGGGCCTTGGATCGGACCGCCGACCAGAAACGACCAGACCCGACCGGCGCGAAACCCGGGAAGAACCGAGCCGCGGGCACAAGTGCCCTCTCCCATGGCGGGGACGGACCGTCCAAAGATGTGGTACATGCCGCGGCCAGTGACGCCGAGCCACCGGGCGGCAGCTTGCACCGCCTGCAGCGCGACGGCTGGAACATGGTCCGCAAACGGCTCGCGCCACCCGACCGTCGATTGCTCCAACAAGTGCTCTATGACACGCGGCATGGTGTATCACTCGCGCCGCGCGAACAGGCCGCATGGTTCACATTGGTCGAATTGATCGATAAGAACTGGCGCCTGTACGCGACGCAATTCCTGGCCACCACCGATGGCGTGTCTAGCCCGCTGACCGCCGCGCGAAAGCGCGCGTGCCGAGTGGCCATGCAGCGGTGTCTCGACTCGATTCAAGAACTGCGGCCAGCTCTCCGGGCGGCCGTCGCGCCCAAACAAATGATCCCGGCACAACATCGACAACTCGCTCAACTACAGACGCTGTTCGATGAAATCGCCTGGCGGCAAGTCCAGGATAACACGCCCACCTGGCGATCCGCCGAATACGACGCATGGTACCGTGTCTGGGAACGCCTCGAAGAGAATCCGACGGCGGCGCGTCCCGCAACCGTTCCCGCCGTGACACGACGCCAGCTTTTTTCCCAGCCCCAGGCGTACCGGGGACGGGTGGTCAAGCTCAACGGCACGGTGCGCTCCGCTTACCGCGCCGACGCCGCCCCCAATCCGCTGCATATCAAATATTATTACGTGCTTTCGATCTATCTTCGACCGACCGATCCATCGGCCGTGCGCGTCTATTGTCGCGCGCTGCCAAACGGTTTTCCGAACATCCCATCCGGCAACACGCCGCAGCTCGTTCGGCTCAATGAAACGATCACGGTCACGGGCTACTTCTTCAAGCGCGCCGTCTGCCTGACGACGACCGGCCCGCAGCTGACCCCAATCGTGCTCGGTAGCATCACCGGCTGGACACCGCGGCCACTTGACCAAGGCGGCCCGGCCGGTCCCGCGCCGCGCGATCTCGTGATTCTCTGCTGTGGCGCCGCGCTGTTCGCGGTGCTTTTCGCGTACTGGGTCTACCGTCACACCAATCGCCTGACCAAAGTCCGAAGAGGCTTCGAACGTTAGCGGGGTCGCCCAACACCCATGAAACGGGAGCACGTGATGCGTTGCCTAGTTCTTTTCAGCCTGCTCGTCGCCGGTCCGTTGTTCATGGGTCGGGCCGCGCTACCCGCGTTATCGCAAACGCCGCCGAAGAGTCCCCCAACGACCGCTCTGGAACCATCCGACGATGGAACTGGACTCCCTGGCCCTTCCACCAAGACCGGCGTGCCTGGCCGGCCCACCATACGTCTGCCAGTCCGACCTTACGACACACCAGGCGAGTTATTGCAGTTGCTGGGGATCAGCCAGAGCGAACTCGACTCGTTCGCGGACCGTACCGCCACCGGGGCGGACCACCGGGAGGCCCTGCTCCATATTCTGGATCGCATCGATGCCATCGGACTGGATGATATCGCACGCTGGCAACAGGATGATGCGGCCTGGCGCCCACTCATCGCGCATCCGGATGCCGGGCGAATGCAGTTCTACCGACTCGCCGGACGCGTACATCACATCCAACGGGTCGCGCTGACCAGTGAGCTGGCCGCTCTCTTCGGCTGGAACCACTACTATGAGATTCGTTTCCAGATGGCGCCCGGCGGCCAGGAAGCCATCGTCGACACACGCCAAATTCCACGCGCATGGACGCGTCTCGAAACCTGGGATGAACGTGCCGGGGCGGTCGGCTTGTTCCTGAGCCGTCAATCGACCATGCAGTCATCGGCCGAATTACTCTTCGCGGCGCGGCGAATCGCCTGGTACCCGGACCGCGTTGCGCCGCGGGCCCACGTCCAGGCAGGACAAGTGGTGCTGGGTGACCTCGGGTTCGA
>CAZSOG010000328.1:0-6158 GCA_964607555.1 uncultured Pirellulaceae bacterium
GGTGATGGTCGTGTGCCGCCGCGGCGGCCGTCCAGGTTCGGGTCAATAGCTCGCTGCCCAGGATCTCCTCGATCGTTGCACGGACCTCGTGCCACGCCTTGCTGGGATTGGCGGAGTCTGCTTCGAGGCGATAATTTCGCAACGCATGCCCCCAACGATCTTGCCGGCACCGGGAAGCCAACCAATACTGTTCGACGTGCCGTTCAGCCAGTGGATCCGCCCAGCGAACCAGCGGCCCGCAGTGGGTCGCCACGATCGTGCCAAGTTCGACTAATTCACGCACGTGCATGTGCGGCCCTTTTTGGATGACGGGATTCTCAGACTGCCACATGCGTGCAACATACGCGCATGTTTCGAAGCGACGGGCGGGAGCGCGGCCGAAAACGGGCGTACTCCCTCGTGGGTCGGGGCCTCCCGCATAAGGAGGTTGCGGACCACGAAAAACTGACTTGCCTGGTCCATGCCGAACCGACATGGGAGCCTGAGGGGACCAAGGCTCGCATGCCGGGCCGGAACATGGATGCGACGTGACCGTGGGACCGCCGCCTGTGCAGGGAGATTTCCGCGCCGGCCCCGGTCACGTCGACTCTAGGCATTGCAAAGCCGGTGCCGAACCACGCACGGCCAGGCACGCGGCACCCGAGCAAAGCCGCGATGATTATCGTTAAAGTGTTGTGAAATAACGACTAACGAATCGCGACCTGACGCTTGACAGCCGCGTCGCCAGCAATCGTTCGGACGACGCGTGCAGTAAAAATACCACGCTGGACGTAGCACATGTCGCATGAACTGAACGTCCGCTCGGGCAGTACCGGTCCACGAATTCTCGCGTAGAGGAACCGTTCACCGATTGTTCAACCCATTGTGCAGCCCGACAAATCGGCCGCACTCCCATGGACGCGGCCGAGTGGTTACGGTACAAAAGCGGCTTTATTTAGAACCCGTTCGCAAAAATGCCTCGGCAGGCCGTTCACCCGCTGCTTCGACGGACGTGGACGTCCATTGTACGTGTTTGAAACTGAGTTTTCTGGACAGGTTCTTCGTGCCTCTTGGGAACGAAAGGCACTGGAGTCCGTGAGCTAACTATTGAGACTCGTCGGAGTTCCATTCGGCCCGATTGTCGGCGGGACGGGGGGCAGCGTGGTGAACTCCGGCCCAACGAGCATGGGAGACTGCATCCGTGGGTAAACCGCAACAGGAGCAATTGTTCGGGCATCCGGTCGGACTGTATACACTCTTCTTCGCCGAAATGTGGGAACGATTCTCCTATTACGGGATGCGCGCGCTGCTGGTCCTCTACATGATCAAGGGGTTCCTGCAGTACTCCGATGGTGATGCCTACAAGATCTACGGTGCCTACACGGCCCTGGTCTACATGACGCCGTTTTTTGGCGGCATGCTGGCCGACCGTCTATTGGGTGCGCGACGGTGTGTTGTCATTGGTGGCCTATTGATGGCCCTTGGCCACCTCACGATGACCGTTGAGTCGAAATGGGTATTCTACCTTGCCTTGGCACTGCTGGTGATCGGCAACGGTTTCTTCAAGCCGAACATCTCGACCATTGTCGGCACGCTCTACGGCCAAGACGATCTGCGGCGCGACGGTGGTTTCACGATATTCTACATGGGGATCAACTTGGGTGCGGCGATGGCCCCGCTGTTGTGCGGTTATGTTGGCGAGACGTATGGTTGGCACTATGGATTTGGCATGGCAACCGTGGGCATGCTGGTTGGTTTGGCGGTATTCATTGTCCCAAACATTGTCGCTCAGGGATTGATCCTGGCCGGCGCGATCGTCACGGCGGGCACCATGGTCTACGTGCAGATCGTGCAGAACAACATGCTCCTCTTGGTTGTTAACGGCTTCGTCGCACTGGCACTCATCGTGTCCGGTGTGATCGCATTCGTGGCATTGGGGCACGGCGGTGTGCCCGACGATGCGGGGCTGCCCCCACACCCGGAACGGTTGAAAGAGCGGGTGGGTGGGTTATTATCGCGCGAATGGCTGGTCTACGCCGGAATCGTGGTCGCCGTCCCGATTACCGTTCTCTTAATCTCGTCCAACCGTTGGGCGACGTTGATCTCACAGGGGATCTTGGATTCGGTGGGCTCTGGAGGCACCTGGAGCCAGCTTGCCAGCACGCTACTGAAAGAGGTCAGTACGCCGACCGGGTTAATACTCTTGATCACCGGCGTCGGGGCGCTTATTTACTTATTTGGCGAGGCCCTCAAGGCAACCCGAATTGAGCGGGATCGGTTGTTCGTCGTGCTCATTCTGATGTTCTTCTCACTGCTGTTCTGGTCGTTCTTCGAGCAAGCAGGCAGTTCGATCAATAACTTCACCGACCGCAATGTCCAGCGTGTCGTCGGCGCTCAACCGGTATCCAAGGACCAAGTGGGCAAGACGGTCGAGTTGAACATGAACCAGGAGCAACTCGGGTACACGAACGACGGCAAGGTGATCAACATGACCGAGCTGACCAAAGCCCGGAATGCCAACAAGACCGAGGTGCAATGGAAGGTCAAGGCAAGTGATACGGGGATGGGTGTTGGGGGGAGTGAGATCCCAGCCTCCACGTTCCAATCCGCCAACCCGATCTTCATTCTCGTCTTGGGACTTGTATTCACCATGCTGTGGGGCGTTCTGGCCAAAGTTCGTCTCGAACCGAGCACGGCCGTGAAATTTGCACTTGGGCTGCTACAACTTGGTCTTGGATTCGGTGTGCTTTGGTATGGATCGAAGCACTGCGATGCGCGCGGCATGGTTGGCATGCATTGGTTGTTGCTGGCGTATTTATTGCATACGATGGGCGAGCTTTGCCTTTCCCCAGTCGGCTTGGCGATGGTAACGCGTCTGTCCCCCGCTCGTCTGGTCAGCACCGTCATGGGTGCCTGGTTCCTGGCGACCGCGTTCTCGAACTTCCTGGCTGCGGTGATCGCGACATTCACGGGCGTCGGACACGGTGGCGCCAACGGCGAACAGATCGTTCCCGTCCCGTTGGAAACCGTTCATGTCTACGGCGGCGTATTCGGACAGATCGCCATGTTCGCTATCGGCTCGGCCGTCATCTGCTTCCTGCTGGTTCCGCTGTTGAACTATTGGATGCACGAAGGCGAAACCGTCCCCGTGGACCCTAAACTGAAGTAGCTTCCATTCATTGCTGATTTGACTTGGCAACCAGTCGATTCTGGGCGCGCAGCAGCGCGGCGGCGCCCAGGACCATCGTGATGCCGGCACACCATTCCAACGTCGACATGGATTCACCCAAGACGCGCGCGGCCAAGAGTGCCGTCAAGAACGGAATGAGCGTTTGCGCGGCCGAGCTGATCGCCGCGCCAAGCCGCGCCACCGCGGAGTAAAGAAAATAGTGCCCCAGCGCGATCCCCAATACGGACGACCCGACCAGGACCATCCAGTCACGGCCGGTCACGACGGCCAGGTCTTCATAACGCCCGACCATCAACATCGCGGCAATCGTCCCAATCGAAACCACATTGGACACGACACCAAAGCCGACCAGTGGATGGATACCGTGTAAAAAGTACCGAATACTCACTCCGTAAAAGCCAAAGAAAACGCTGCACAACAAGATGATCCCGATCCCCGCCGGCGTAACTTCCGCATCAAATTGAACCTTGCTGACCGACATGGCAAAGAACCCGACCACGCAGAGGACCAAGCCGACATAGAAGCTCGACAGTGAGAGCAGTTTCTTTTCATCGGGAAACACGAGCATGGCACCGACCAACGCGAATACCAGTGCGAACCGCATGAAGAAGCCAATCGCGCTGGCAGGCAAGTAGTATGGCGCCAATGCCCATAGCACCTGGCCACCGAATGCCAGAAACGACGGGACGAGGCATCGGCCGACCAGACGGCGGTTCAGACGTCCAGATCGCCACGCGACGATCAAGACGGGCCAGTACAGAACGGCCGCCATCGGGTAGCGAAACCCGTTCGCGGTCCAGGCGTCGATCGAATGGGTCAGATAGCGCAGCAAGACCGGCACCGCGGCCCAGCAGAGGATATTCCCCAGCAGGAACGTCGCCCCGGAGACGCCCCCGGTCATCGGCACTCGAGGTCTGACACCGCCACGCGACTCGGCACCCGCATTCATGGATCCGCTCGGCGCGAGATGAACACCTGGTAGACACCGCGGCGCCGCGCGCCGTGCGTCAGAACCGCATGGAACTCGGTGTCACCCGCCGGCAGTCGCATGCCGGCTAGATCACACGAGGTCGCCCGCGCGGCGATTGCCACGCGCCGCGTGACGCCCGCCACGGTCACCTCGGCCGTCTCGGCCGCCGGTTTCGCGTCAAACAGCAGATGCACGTCGTAGAGACCGGCCCGCGCTACGTTGATCTCCCAATGCCCGATGGAATCCGGCGCCCAGGTCCCGCCACGCCAATCCTGCCGCGTCAGCACGGTCGGGTTCTCGTGAACCGATCCAACAACAATACGGGGTGGCGCATAGTTGTCGGGTCGCGTTGACGAGACGTCATCGAACCACCGATCGTACGCCTTTTTCAGACGCTCGAAAACGGCCGGTTCGCGGTCGATCAGGTTCGTGCTCTCGCGCGGATCCTTGACGACATCGTACAGTTCGAATTTCGGCGCGCCGACAAACCGTTCACGGCCAAATCCACTTGCGTTCAGCAACTTCCAGCGTGCATCCCGAATCATGAAATTATGGTAGCGCACCGGGCGGTCGCCCCGGTGCGACTGGAGCACGATCGCGCGGTCCGGCCATGCGCATTTCTTGCCCTCCAGCAGCGGCAGGATACTCCGTCCATCCAGCCGCAGGCCGGCCGGCTTGGCCACGCCACACGCGTCGAGGATCGTTGGAAACAGGTCGATATGTGCCGCCGGTTGATCCGATCGAGTGCCCGGTTCGAGACGCGTGGGCCACTGCGCCCAGAGCGGCGCGCGAACGCCACCCTCGTTCACGTAAGTCTTCATGCCGCGGCGATTGCCCACATAACGCAGCGTGTTCGGACCGTTGTCGACCAGGAAGAATACGAGCGTGTTGCTGGTGATACCGAGCGTGTCAAGTTTCGCAAACAACCGCCCGACATTCTGATCCACGTTGGTGATCATCGCGGCGATCCGCGACAGTTTGTCGACCTCCGCCGCAAGTCGCTTACCGCGCGGCTTACGCACGAGCAGACTCGCAAGGTCCTTCTTCAAGTAGTGTTTCCGCAAATCCTCCGGCACGTCATGAAACGGCCCGTGGGGCGCGTTGGTCGGCAGGTAGACGAAGAAGTTTCGCTTTGCTGCAAGTGTCTTTTCGATAAACGCCGTGGCCGCGCGAAAATAAACGTCGGTGCAATAGCCCGTGGTCTGCACCTGCGCGCCGTTATGGAACAGGATCGGGTTCGTATACCGCCGGTGGTTTTCCAGAGGCTCGGAGGGTTGTGCCAATCCGCCACCCTTCAGGACCAGCGACTCCTCGAACCCCTGGTCGATCGGGCGCATGGGATAGCAATCGCCCAGGTGCCACTTGCCGAAGATCCCCGTGGCGTAGCCGGCCCCGGAGAGGACTTCCGCAATGGTTGTCTCGGCCGGATCCATCATCGAGCGTCCCAGCCACGTATCGATGACGCGCGTGCGGTAGTTATAACGGCCGGTCATGAGACACGCACGCGTGGGCGAACAAACCGGGCTGACATAGAACGATTCCATCGACGCACTGCGCGTCGCCATGGCGTCGATGTTGGGCGTTTCGATGATCTTGTTGCCCGTCGCGCCAAAATCTCCTATCCCCTGATCATCGGTCATGATCAGTATGACATTCGGACGTTGCGCCGCGGGCGCGCTCGCAGCCGTGATGCCCGACCAGATAACTGCCGCAAGTCCAAACCAGACCATTCGAGTCGCCATGGTAGACACTCCACGTAAATACCAGTTTCAATTCCATGGAACCGCGACCCGCGGCGCCGTGTGAACACGGGCGGGGGTCGCTGCTCAGCCTCTACTATACATCAAAACGCGGTACCGCCGTCAACCGCAGCGACCTACGCGGAAAAATGGGGCGTCCGTAGTGCAGAATCATGCGCTCCACCAAGTCAAGCTCGGCGGGGGCGAGGACGCCTGGCGGGGTAGGCGTTTGGGACGGGGTTGCGGTCCGTTCGGAGAACAGACCCCGCCCACCTGGATA
>CAZSOG010000329.1:0-6146 GCA_964607555.1 uncultured Pirellulaceae bacterium
GCATGCGCAGCGCTCCCGTTGTTCGCTCTGAAACATGCGCGCACGGTGCGCGCATTCTACAGCCTAAGAATCTAATGCGGGCTTCGCCCGCAACCGAAAACGGGCGTAAAAAGCCTTGGAAAACGGCCACGTCGGAGGTACTGGGTTGTGGCCGGTTTGTTGCGAGTTGGTAACGGTTGAGTCGCGGCGGATCGAGAAATGTGTGAAACTCCTCACGCGATGCGGGTCCGCCGAATTGCGACTGGGTACGCGTCCCACGCCATCTCCTTACGCTGAAGGCGTTACACAAAGAGAATCGCAATTCGCATTCCTCAGACCCTGCTGCGCGCACGGAAAACGCGGGACGGCGGAGCCCACGTAATGCACGAATTTCACGCATGGAGGGCCATCACCACCTGGCGAATCTACTTGTCCCAGGGTGTAATTCGGTCGTGCATTGATTGTTCACTTTCGATACAATGCGGGTAGTGCTGAGGTTTGCAAAGAGTTGCAGGTAGGTACTTGCGGTGGCGGCGAGTCTCGTTCAGAACGGAGTATCATGATGCGAAACACTTTGGCGGTGGTTCTGGCGGGTGGCAAGGGATCGCGTCTCGAACCCTTGACCCGAGATCGGGCCAAGCCGGCGGTTCCTTTTGGCGGCGGCTATCGGATCATTGACTTCACGTTATCGAATTGCCTGAACAGCGGCGTTCGCAAGATGCTGGTCTTGACCCAGTACAAAGCGATGAGCCTGGATCGGCACATCAACCTGGGGTGGCGTCGATTTTTTTGTCGGGAGCTGGACGAGTTCATTGACGTGGTGCCGCCGCAGCAGCGCATTGACGAGCATTGGTACCAGGGCACGGCGGACGCGGTCTATCAGAACATCTACGCCATCGAGAAGGAGCGTCCCAAGTACGTCGTGATTCTTGCTGGTGATCACATCTACAAGATGAACTACCGTTCGATGGTCCAGTTTCACGAGCGCACGGGCGCCGAGTTAACGGTTGGTGCGTTGCGCGTGGATCGCGACGCGGCGCGGCAATTCGGTGTGATGCAGGTCGATCGTGACAGCCGCATTATTGGATTTGAAGAAAAACCGGCGGTGCCAAAGACGCTGCCGGGCGACGCTGATCACTCTCTAGCATCGATGGGGATCTACGTATTCACGGCACGATTTCTATTCGAGCAACTTTGTTGCGACGCGACGAATCCGGACAGTGCCCACGACTTTGGGCGTGACATCATCCCATCGATCATTCAGACGCACCCTGTTTTCGCGTTTCCGTTCCGCGATGAAAACCAGAAACAGGACGCGTACTGGCGGGACGTGGGAACGCTCGACGCCTATTATGACGCCAATATGGACCTGATTTCGATCGACCCACAACTGAACATGTACGATGGACATTGGCCGATTCGGACGTACCAGCCGATCTTTCCGCCGCCGAAATTTGTTTTCGGCAGCACGGGTGAGGGGCAGCGGCAGGGATGTGCTTTGGATAGTATTGTATGTCAAGGGACGATTGTCTCGGGCGGTCGTGTTGAGCGGAGTATTCTGGGATCGATGGTGCGTGTCAACAGTTTTGCACACGTCGAGGACTCGATCTTATTTCAAGGTGTCGATATTGGGCGTCACGCCAAAGTGCGGCGTGCGATTATTGACAAGGGCGTCCACATTCCGCCGCGCATGGAGATCGGTTTCGACCTTCAGCTGGACCGAGCGCGCGGGTTCACGGTGAGTCCTCGGGGAATCGTGGTCATTGCCAAAGCCGAGGGGATTGAGGGTTTCGTCGAGAGTAACGACCGAGTGGCGTAAGTTTTGCACTAGTTTCGTGGCGGAAACGCGGGCGGTTTCCACCGCATCATGAACCGTGATTTTTTTGCCGGGCAGGACGGACAATTGGGGCCGCGCGCGCCCGTTGAGTGGGCACGTCAGGACCTTGGATACCGGACGCAGTGTTTGCGGCGTGCCGGAGTCGTCCTGGACCTTCCGACACCACACGCAGGCAACTTGTTACCGTTGCTGCGCGCGGACACGCTGAGTGCCATGGGGGCCGGGGCGGGACGCGACCGGACGCGGGACGCGGCGTACTGGCAGCAAGTTCTCGAGCAACAGACGGCCGCCGGCGCGCGGCTGACCTGGGAGGTTTCCGATTCGGTCCGTGGCGGAATGACCCGATGGGTCGGCGCGCGTCTGGTCTGGTGGGCGTGCGGGATGCCACCCGGCCGGCCGGTTGCGATGGTCAGCTCACGTTTGGGGCGGCCTCTCGACACACGCCGGAGTTGGTTCGCGGCGCTGCGTGCGGGATGCCGATCTATCGATACGGACTGCGAATACGTCGTCACGGTTGATCAGACTGCCGCCGATCGCGTGATGGGTCCGGCCGCCGCATTGTATGGGTTGCCGCTTCTGCGCGTGCATCTTGCCGCGAAACGAGAATCCGTCGCGGCTTGGCTGCTGCGTTGTCTGGATGCCGCGCCGGTGGCCAATGACGGGGCGCGCGGGCCGGTCCCATGGCATGCCTTCGTATCAGCGTCCTTGGGCGGCGACCCGATGGCGGAGTTCACACTGCGGGATCGTCTACTGATTGCGTTCGCGCAACGAATGTTCATATGTCATGTGCGTCGGCGCGGACTGGTCCAGCAGTTGCTAAACAAGCGGCTCACGAGCCGGGTGTGGCCAAGTCCTCCAACCACCGTGGCAGTTGGCGATAAACTGGTCCACCCCAGGATTCTTCGGGAACTGCTCGAGCTCGGGGGTAAACCGCTGAACATCGGCGTGCCGGCACCGAGGCTTGCTGAAACGGCACGCCTTGATCGGATGGGACCGGCTAACTCGAGTCTTCCAATGATCTTGCCGATCGAGCGGTTTTCCGCCGCCGAACCGTATCTGCTGCACTGCACGCGTCATCAGATCGAGCCATGGCCGGACCAGGACGAAAATGAGTACCTGGAAGATTTGATCCTGGACTTGCCATCCGCCGACCATTCCGCGTTTGCCACGCTCCAGCGTATCGTGCGGCAGCAACGGTTACATGCAACGTGTCGCACGATTCGCGGCGGCTACGCCATGGTCAGTTTCACGGCAGTTCAATTAGCCGAACTTGGCAAGCTGCGGACCTACCGCGCACATCGGACCAGGTGGGATTTTCAACCGTACGGGATGGGAATCGCGCGGCGTTGGCTCAGGCGGCATGGGGCACGCCCGGTGACGTATGGCGCGCCGGCGTTGTGGGATCACTTGCCGCCTGTCGCGCGTCCCTTTTTTCAGGCCCGCCGACCGGCGTCCGAACATGCGATCGACTGGTCGCGGGAGCGCGAATGGCGTCACCCGGGCGATGTTCGGCTTGATTCGTTGCGTGCGAATCAAGCGTTCCTGTTTGTGCCGAGCCAATCGGAAGCAGATCGGCTTGCGCCTTTCAGTCGCTGGCCGATCGTCGTTGTTGCATCATCAGAAGCCCGATGACGGTCAAACCAACTCCGATCCACAGGGCAACTGACGGTGGCTCGTGGAAGAGCAGAATTCCCGCCACGGCGGCCATGGTTGCCTGGGTCGCGTTCAGGCCGTTTACGTAGACGATGGGAATGAGCTGCAGGGCTTTGGTGAGGGCGAGAAACGCGATCGCGTTGAAGAACCCGGCCAACAGCATGATCGCGAACGCGCCGGGCGGGGTTGCCAACATGCCGTGCCAGCCGACTTGCCAAAAGGCGAACGGTCCCAGCGACAGGACACCGACCAGCGTAACGATCACGAGTGACATGGCAATATGCATTTTTCCCGTGACACTGTGCCGAATCACGACGCCCAGCAATGCGTACGAAACGCCGGCGATGCACGCTGCCCCGACGCCGGCCGCGACCAGCCAGAAGGTCACGGAAATGCCCGCCGCCACGACATGATGGGACGCGTTGCCCGCGCCCAGTGACAACACACATATCGCGCCGATCAGCACGAGGCTGGACACCGCCATGCGCATGGTCACCGCCTCGCGCAAGAAAACCCGCCCCATCAAGGCGCCCGACACGATCATGGCGCCGAGTGTCAACGGCACGACCAGGGCGATGCCCACGATCCCAAGCGACCACTGAAACACGACATTGCCGAACAGCTGGCCGATCACGGCGGCCGCGGCCAGTGCCAGAATCACGCGCATGCCGGGGAACGGGCTTCGGCCCTTGCGCCACGCGACAAACCACCAAGGTCCGAACAGGACAATGGTCGGAAATGCCTTGACCGCCGAGACCCATACCGGGTCGTATTGCGACACGGCGCGCAGACAGATGTTGGCCGCGGTATAGCCCACTGCGGAGCACAGGCCGCACAATGTGCCAAAGACCAGCGGTTCATGTAGGAGATGGACGGGCGAGCGGTGCCCGGATGGGGCGGACGGTTGGAGGCTATTCACGTTGGCATTGTAGTGGCGGGCGGGGGCGGCCACCATCCGGCACATTGGGTTTCCACCGGCCACGCGATCATCAGCGTTCGACCGCCCCCGGCGCGGCCGGGATCGTTCCAGCGGGGGGCGTCGCGGCGGTCAGCCACGCGGTGTTTTTGGACGACCAGTTCCGCCATTTTTTCAGCGCCTTCGCACGCTCTTGATCCGACAGAAATCCAAACGTGTAGATGCGGTAAAATGTTTCCGGATCTGGCGCCAGGAGCTTGAATCCAAAGTCCTTGGGATCCTGGCCGGACATGTGGATCAACATCGCCAACACAATGTCTCGGACTTCGATACGGATCGGTTCTTTCTTCAGTTGGGGATTGCTCCACGTGTGGCAAACCGTGGTATTCTCCAGGTGCGGCAAGAGGAATCTGGCATCGGCGCGCTGGCCGAACCGGGCCATGGCAATCGCGGCATAGGGCAGTATGCTCGCGGTCGTTGCGGTGTCCTGCAAGGTCGCACGGGCCAGCTTGACGCCCAGTTGCTTACGATCGAACGACAGCGTGAGGCGAAGCGCGTAGTACGATTGTCGGTGCTCCCCGGCATGCGCGATCCACCGATCAAGCAGTTGTTTCATCGTGGCGGCACGTGGTCCCGCCAAAACCCGGTGTTTCAGGGTCGGCTGGCCGAGCAAACTACTAATCTGCGACTCGATGATCGAGTCCATTTTCAGCTCGGGTTGCGCCGTTACGAACAGCAGCGTTGCCATGCTGACCGTCGAGACGCGCGCGCGTGAGCCGTCCGGACGCCGCGCAGCCATCAGTTCCTTCAGTCGGCGCGCCACGGCCGACTGCAATTCAAAGGTATCCGCGTCACGGGCGAGGTTTGTCAGTAGGAAGAGTTCGGCGCGCAGCATGTCAACGAACAGTTGACGCTTGGTTCGATCGTTTCCCAGCCACTTGCTAAACCGGTCCCAGGCAGGTAGTTCGGCGGCGACCTTGGGGTCCTTGTCATCCACGAAGCGGGTCAGCTTCCGGTTGAAGTCCTCCTGAAGAACTTGAGTCAACAGGCGATTGGCGCCCATGCGGATCTCCAGGTCGGGATTCTTGAGCCCACGCAAGAGGGCCGGTTTTGCAGCCATGCCGGCCTGGGTCAGGCGACGTTCCGCACTCTCACGCAATCGAAACGACGGATTCCCAAGTTGCCGGACCCATTGATCGTATGTCGTCTGTGCCGCGGGTTGCGCGGGAGCGGTCGTCGGGAAACCACCCAGGATCGCGAACGTCATGAGCAGGGCGTTCAAGAGACGAGTTCCATTCGGCGCAATGCCCCATGACTTGTCCGATAGCGTGCACATCCCGGGAGCGGGATGCAACACCAGATCGAGCGCCATGGTCGGGAATCGGTTTGTTGCTGAGTTGGCACGCTGCATCGATGGTGGTTCCTAATGCGGACTGCGCCCGCGACCCAAGAGGGTGGCAGGCTATGCCAGTGTTTGGGCGCGAGCGCCTGGTTATCTATTGGACGAGTACGTCTCCGCTTCACATCCGCCAATGGCGGACGCCACCCGGCCACAAAACATGCGCGCACGGTGCGCGCATGCGGCAGCCTAAGAATCAAACGAGGTTTCACCTCCAGCCAACTGACGCATGCCGGCGCGGTGGAGACCTTCGGTCACTCCCGCGCGGGGTCAGGAGACCCGCGCACAGCGCTCGGTCCCTTTGCGTTTCCCGTCACCGCCGGGTTTATCCCGGTGGAACGGTGATTCTGCACTACCTGCGT
>CAZSOG010000330.1:0-6136 GCA_964607555.1 uncultured Pirellulaceae bacterium
CCTTGGGGGCCCCCTCTTTCCCTACACAACGCTCTTCCGATCTCAGATGTATTCCATGACCGAACCAGAGATAGCTCAGGTCGTTGGAAGCGCCGATGTCGTCCGGGTATTCATCGAGGATTTGCAGCAACCATGCTTCGGCGTCGCGGGGCCGTTCTTGATCGACACAGATACTCGACAGCATCTGCCGTGCGTCGCGCAGCACGAGCCGCGTCTCTTCGGAATCATGGTCGCCATCAAAGCGGTCAAGCAGCTGCAGGAACCGTGTCTCGGCGGGCTGCAGTTTTTTGGCATAGTAGTAAACCCAGCCAAGGCGCGCGAACATACGCGGCGAGTCCGGTGCACGCTTGGCGGCTTCTTGGGCGGCCGCGATGGCGGCGTCAACGTGGTTTGCCATCGCCTCGGCGCCGGCCAGGGCGTGATCCAATTCCGCCTGCTTGTCGGACATCAGTTTCTGATCGATGATCTGGCGCAGCGCGCCAACCGCCGGTTCCGGTTGACCGGCGGCCATCATACGGAGTGCGAATTCGATCGCGAAGGGGCCGCGGCCCGGCCCGGCCTGCCGCATTGCCGCCTGAAACAATGTGTCGGCCGACTTGTAATTCTCCGCTACTAACTGCAGTAACGCACACGCGCGGAGCGCGCCTTCCGGTACCGCGGTCTTGGTCTTCGCGCGGTGTGACTGGGCACGATCGACCAGTTGGTTCAACAGCGCGCGGTCCGACGTGATTTGCTGGACGGCCGGTTCGATTGCATCCAGTGACGACGTCCGCAGGACGACCTGTCCGAGCGTCCGCAGTAATGCGTCGACTTGCCGTTGTGTCATGTAGACCAGCGCGAGACCTTGATACGTCTCCGCCGCGGCTTCGTATTTCAGTAATTTCCGATATTGTTGTTCGGCCGATTGCAGTTTTCCCGCCGCACGCAGTTGGTCCGCGTAAAAGTAGCCGAGCATCGCGTTGTCCGGGTCCGCTTTCACCAGGGCGGCAAGTTTCTCCAGCAGTGCCGCAGGTACTTTCGCGGGGCGTGCCTTCGAGTCGGCGCTGGGGGCCGTGATGGAATGGGGCGTCATGAGGTTCGCCAGCAACACGTAGGGCGCGACGCCGCCACTAGCGAGTTTCGCGTCAAAGTACTCTTGCAGTTGCTTGAGTGCCGCTGGACGATCATCGCGCGCTGCCGCGATGCGCGCCAATTGATAGGCAAGGAGCCCGGCGTTGGGTCGCGCCTGATTGGCCAAACGGAACATGGATTCGGCTTCCGCCAGCCGGTTGGCACGCAGAAACGACTCGGCCATCAGCGCGTACGCAGCTTCAGGTTTGGGCATCAGTTTTTTACGATCCGCCGGGGAGAGCTTGGTTCCACTGCCCGGTAGCAGTGCCGCGCGAACTTCCGTGAACGCGTTCGCGGCAGCGGCAAAATCGCCGGTCAGCAGCGCCAGCCGGCCGATTTCAAACTTTCCCAGCAGTTGCATGAAACGATCCGGATCTTCCTGATGTTGCTTGCCGAACCGCTGGTAAATCCGCAGGGCACGCTGGAACTCGAGGCGGCTTGCCAGGATCGCCGCGACGCGCTGGACCAGGGCCGGGGGCACGTTATTCTCTTGTTCCGCGGCGATGATGGCGTAGCGTGTCGCTTCCGCCTCGCGGTTCAAGGACGCGGCAAGTGGGACAATCTCACGGATTACCGAAACCAGCATCGGATCGAAACGCCAGGCACGTTCGTAGCACCGCAGGGCGTCGCTGAAGTCGCGGCGTTCAAGCAGAAGGCGTCCTTGCATGAACAGCGCGCGCGCTTCGACGGCGTCATCTTCACGTTCGGTCAGCATGTCACGGACACGCCGTACTTCGACCGGATTCTCCAATTCCGGGCCACCGCTGGGCAGAACCTGCCAGGGGAGATCATCGATCGCCGGCGCGGCCGTGCTCCGGGACAGGGAACCGTGCATGAGCCAAGTGATGATCGCAGCCGCCAGACAGGTCCGCAACAGGGATGGCAACATCATCATGTGGTACCCTCCGTTAGATTCTCAGGCTGCCACATGCACGCACCGTGCGCGCATGTTTCGAAGCGAACGACGGGAGCGCGACCGAGGGAGGGCGTACTCCCTTGTGGGTTGCGGGCCTCCTGCATTAGCGAAGCGGTCCGACGCGTGGCTCCGGTCATCGAGGCTTCTTTCGCGACAGCCGTTTCGTGGGCGATTTCTTGGCCGATTTGGTCTTTTTCGACGTTTTCTTGGCGGCGCCGGTGGCCGCCTTCGAGGTGGCTGCCTTCCGCGGTTCGGCACGCGATGTCTTCGGCTTGACCGTCTTCTTCGATTTCTTGGCGCTGTCGCCGGCCGGCTTTGCCGCGTTGCCGGACGTGGAACTTGTCTTCTTGGCGGACTCCGTCGAAGCGGACTTGTTGGATGATTTCGCCGCGCGCGCCGTTTTCTTCCGGGTCGGGCGTTTGGGGAGACGCTGTTTCGCGTCCGGATCGACTTCCAGCAGGATGGCACGCACGCGTGGTGAAAAACGCGAGGCCGAATAGTCAACGGCGATCTGGTGCAGAAGCGACGCGAATTCGATTCCCTTGTTCTTGGGGATCGCGCGTTCGAGGCCAGGCACGCGCCGCGCTTCAGCCTCTTTGTCGCTGATCGCGCCAACGATGCATAACGTCTCCAACGCACCACTGTTCACCGCGATCGCGTGGCCCCCCAGTCCATTCTGGGTCGCATAGGCGATCGCGAACGGCGTGATCCCGTCGAGTTGTTGGAGCTTCTTGACCGCCTGGCCGATGTTCTCTTTCTTCAGGGCCTCGATTTCAAAAGCATAGTATGTTTCGAACACCGACTGCAACGTGCGTTTGAGCCGTGCCGCGGCCGCGGAAGGATCGGGCAGACAACGCATCACCTCGGATAGTTCGGAGACGGTCGTGACGCGGACTTCATTCCAGTCAAAATAGGCTTCCTGCAGACACGCGAATGCCTGATCCGCGGCGTCGTGGCCGGCGACCTCGAGACAACACGCGTACAGGAGATGTTCCAGAAGCGGACGTTCAACCGGGACGACCGGTTTATAATGCTTCTTCAGAATCCGGTGGAGTTTTGTCAGTTTGGAAGCGCGATTCGAGATACTCATGCGACGCCTGGCAACATCTGAAGGGTGAATGGAAATAGTTTCTCGATAACGGCTTGAACATCATCAAATCAAAGGGCGCGGGGCGTTCATCGCGCGTCCGGCATGGCCACAAAACGGCGGGCATGTCGAGCCGTCGCGGTCGGCAGGACGCTCACGGTGGTCCGGTCGAATCCGGCGGTGTCTCCTCGTCCTCGGTTTGCTCCGTTTCGCGCGATTCGTCGCTCGGGTCGACCGTCCGTGGCAGCACTTGTTCCAAAATACGGCTGATCTCAAGTGAGTGTTTGACTCCCTGATCGAGCAGGAAGCGAATTCTGGGCGTATACCGCGTATCGATTCGGTTCGCGACTTTGGCTTGCAAGAACCCGGCGGCGTTACGCAGGCCGCGCAAGCTCAGTTGCTGTTTCGCCTCATCGCCCATGATCGACACATGCACCTTGGCATGCCGCATATCGCCGGACACCTCGACGTACGTCACGGTCACATCTTGGATCCGCGGGTCGCGCAGTTCCGTCAAGATGGCCAGACTGACCACCTCTCGGATTGCTTCGGCCGCTTTCAATACGCGTCGTGATGGCATGGTGATCAGAGGGTTCGAGCGACTTCTTGGATCTTATAAGCTTCGAGCACGTCATCTTTCTTCACATCGTTGAACCCAGCCAGCTTGATACCGCATTCCATTCCGCGCGGCACTTCCTTCACGTCCTCTTTCTCACGCCGCAGCGATTCCATCGCGTAATCGCCGATGGTCCGCCCGTCGCGGTTGACTCGTATGCGGCACCCCCGTTCGATCGCGCCGCGGACCACGTAGCAGCCCGCGATCGCACCGACTCGGCTGATGCTGAATACTTGCTTGACCAATGCCTGACCCAACTCAACAACTTGCTCTTCTGGTTTGAGTTTACCTTCGAGCAACGCCCGGATGTCGTCGGTGACCTTATAGATCACGTCGTACCGGCGAATCTCGACATGGCGATCGTCCGCCAGCGCCCGCGCCGCCTCGTCCGGAATCACGTTGAATCCAATCACGACGGCCTGCGACGCGTGTGCCAATGTCACGTCAGCCACGGTGACGCCACCGACGGAGGCCTGGAGCACCTTGATTTGGACCTCGGGGTGCTGCAGTTTAGAGAGTTCCTTCTGGATGGCCTCGATCGAACCACGCACATCGGCGCGGATTATCAAGTTCAGCGTCACGACATCCGCGCTGTCCGCGAGTCGGCCTTCGGACAGCCGTTTTTGGAACTCCTCGAACGAGACCTTCACGGTCGTTCCCGACAATGCGCGCTCCCGATTGCTTTCCAGACGCCGTGCCGCGATCTGCCGCGCCTGCGCGATATCTTCGATGACATAGAACGGTTCACCCGCCTCGGGCGCCATGTCCAAGCCCGTGACGCGCACGGGGACGGACGGGCCGGCGACCTTCACGCGTGCTTTTCGGCGCAGCGTATCCGTCATGGCCTTGACCCGTCCGTGGGCCGCGCCGCAGACGAAAATGTCGCCCACGTGCAGCGTACCGTTCTTCACGATCAACGTGGCGATGACTCCCCGTTTTCCCTGTTGTTCCGCCTCCAGGCACGTGCCGATCGCGCTGCGATTCGGGTTGGCCTTGTATTCCTGCATGTCGGCGACCGTCAGGATGGTCTCCAGAAGCTCGTCGATCCCCTGGCCCGTGATGGCACTCGTGGGCACGACCTCGATATCGCCCCCCCACTGGCTTGGAGTCAGTTCATATTCCGTCATTTGCGTCATAACGGTATTGGGATCGACGCCGGTGATGTCGATTTTGTTCAGCGCGACAACGATGGGCACGCCGGCGGCCTTGGCATGGCTGATCGCTTCTTCGGTCTGCGGCATGATGCCGTCATCCGCCGCGATCACCAGGACGGCGATATCGGTCACTTGCGTGCCACGGGCACGCATTTCGGTGAACGCTTCGTGTCCGGGCGTATCGACAAACGAGATTTTGCGTCCATCCTTGTCGATTTGATACGCGCGAATGTGCTGGGTGATCCCGCCGGCTTCCCCCGATACGACGTTGGTTCCGATGATGGCATCCAACAGCGATGTCTTGCCGTGATCGACGTGTCCAAGGAACGTGATGATCGGCGGGCGCGGGGCGAGGTTCTCCGGATCATCTTCCAGGTCGCGCAGCTTGGTGATAACGGCGTCCTCAAGCGTTTCGTGTTGTTTGAATTCGAGTTCCACGCCGAGCTCGGCGGCCAGCAATTCCACGAACTCGTCATCGATCGGCGAGTTGATTGTGAGCATTTGGCCCAAGCCGATCAGGGCGCGTTGCACTGCCGCGGCGCTGACCCCGGTGGCCTCGGAGAAGCTGCGGACGGTACAGGGCAATTCGAGCGAGGCCTTACCTTTCCGCGGCGCGGCGGTGTTGGTGCCTTTATGGATGAGGGTCCGGCGCCGGCGTGGTGTCGGCGAGTCATCGTCGCCGCGGCCGCCGGACTTCGGTCGACGCGAGGCACGTTTGGCCTTGCGATCGGCACGTGCGGTGGCCAGACCGGCCAGGCCGCGGCCGGCTTTTTCCGGTTCGGCAGCACGTCCTTTCTTGCCGCGCCGAGCCGTGGCCGGCGTTTCGCCGCCGGACTTGGCGGTTTCGCTTTTTCGCGCCCCATGCTTGGGACTCTCGGGTTTCTTCTTGTCCGTCAGATGTTCCAGGGGTGGGCGCCGTCCCCCCTTGCGCGCGGTCAGCGCGTCCTTGGGCAGGCGGATTTCCGGCTTCTGCGCCTTGGGCTCGGCGGCCGGCGGAGGTGCTTTCGGCTGCTTGACGTTGGGAAGGGGGGCGACATTGATGACCGGGGCGCGGCGTTTCGGCTTACGCATATCGGTTGAATCGGGGGAGTCCTTCTTGGCCGCGCGCCCACCCGCCTCGGAGCTCTTGCTGCGGGAATCAAGTACTTTGATCTTGCCGCCGGCGTATCCGGTCGGGCCGATATAGTCATCGCGGGTGAAGGTGGCAGGAGTTTCGTCCAAGGTGGCCGGGCTGCGTTTCGGTGCGCTGGGGG